>CAMWRV010000031.1 GCA_947176745.1 uncultured Muribaculaceae bacterium | reverse complement strand
AGAGCATCTGACTACGGATCAGAAGGTTACAGGTTTGAATCCTGTAGGAGTCACTGATAACGGGTGGCTTTTTTTGCTACCGATTTTATTGGGAATTAATGGCTCCTTAGCTCAACTGAATAGAGCATCTGACTACGGATCAGAAGGTTACAGGTTTGAATCCTGTAGGAGTCACAGAGAAAGGATCTTCGATATGAAGATCCTTTCTGTTTTTAATCTCATCTTGTCGTTATGAAGATGTAACTCACATATACATATGTCACGTTTGCCAAATTGAGTTTGGCAGTCTGACAGGTTTGATTAATTTTGGGGTGACTACTAGTCTTTCGGTTTCACATAAACATCTTTATTATGCGCAGAATAGCAGTTCCCATTCTCATTATGGCGCTTTGGCATCCTCCGTCATCGGGTGCTACGGCTGGTTTGATGGAAGATCCGCAGCCAAAAGACGAGAATATAGTTACGACTCATGGTCAATCTCCCGGCAGTGTCAGAGACACCCTGTTGAAAGAATCCGACAAGCTGCTTGACGATGTAGTGGTCGTAGGTTACGCTACCCGCAAGAAGGTGGATCTGACCGGCGCTGTTTCTTCGATAGGCGCGGGAATGCTTGAGGATCGACCGCTCACAAATGCGACAGACGCACTTGCCGGACTTGCCCCCGGTCTTATTGTCACAAATTCCGGCGGCAACACTCCCGGCTATGAGGCGCAGACCATTATGGTGAGAGGGCAGGGGACTCTCAATAATTCAGCTCCGCTTGTCGTGGTCGACGGAATGACAGGAATCACTCTTAGCGACATTAATCCCCGCGACATTGAAAGCATCTCAATACTCAAGGATGCTGCATCGGCCGCAATTTATGGCTCCCGTGCCGCCAATGGAGTGATTCTTGTCACTACTAAGAGAGGAGCCGACCGGCCGCCCAGGGTGACATATAGCGGCAACGTCTCGTTTGAGACGGTGGCCAAAAGACTGAATCTTGTGACCGATTATGCCGATTTCATGGAGATTCAGAATGCCGGACTGATCGTGAACGGACAGGCTCCCCGTTTTTCTCAGGAAAAAATCGACGAATGGCGCAATGACGCCGGACGCAACCCTACGATATATCCCAACACAGACTGGCAGGATCACATATACCGCAATCCCTCTGTGGTCCAGAACCATAATCTTTCGGTCATAGGCGGTACCAAAAGCGCGCGTTACAATATATCTCTCGGCTATGTCGATAATCCGGGCATGATATATTACACCGATTACAAGCGTTACCAGCTCCGGTCGGCTGTCGATGTCGATATCAGACCCTGGCTGAGCGTCGGTGCCGACCTGTTCGGTTATCTCGACATTAATAATCCATCTTCTGAAAATGCCGCAGCCGGAGGCGATGTCATCTTCGGTTCAGGTGCGTTCAACACAGTTCCCGGCATGACTCTCTATGATCCCGCCACCGGCCTGTACGGAGGAATCCAGAATCCGGAAGAAGAGAATGTCAGCAATTTCAACCCTTATCGTCGACAGTGGTTTTACAAGACCGAATATCCGGTCAGAACGCGCCGCTTCGTCACCAGACTCAACGCTACTGTAAGACCTTTCAGAGGATTCACGCTGCAGGGATCGTTTTCATACAACTTCTGGGACCGCCATATCGAGCATCATCTGACCGACCGCGACCTGTATCGGTTCACGGCCGAAGGTCCTGTCCTGTTGCGCGACGGCACTGTGCGTACATATATACGCCGTTATAATTACACCGAACTGAACCGCTCGTCCGACCTCACGGCGAGATATGACTTCACTGTCTCAAGTCTCGACGTCTCTCTGTTCGCCGGAATGAGCCAGGAGTATGACAAATATGATCAGGATTATTATATAAAGTATGATCTTGTCGATCCTTCGCTCGGTGCGATAGACGCAGGAATGACCAACGGATCAATCACAGGCAATTTTACCGAATGGGCCATGCGGTCATATTTCGGACGTGTCAATCTCGCGTGGGACGACAGGTATCTTCTCGAAGCGAACCTGCGTGCCGACGGTTCCTCGAAGTTCGCGCCGGGACACAGATGGGGGTATTTCCCATCAGTTTCAGCCGGATGGAGGATCTCGCAAGAACGTTTCATGAGCGGCACTGCGGCGTGGCTTGACCAGCTCAAGCTAAGGGTGTCGTATGGTTCTCTGGGCAATAACGCCACTACCAGCTATTACATGTATCAGTCGTTGTATTCCACGGCAAATTATGTCCTCAACGGCAATATCGCAGGTGGTCTCGCCCAGACGGTTCTGGCGAATCCCGCACTCACATGGGAGAAGACTTACATGGCCGATGTCGGCCTTGACTTCTCTTTCTTTGGGGGCCGTCTGGAGGGTTCGGTCGATCTGTACGACAAGAATACCAAGGGCATTCTTATCTCATTGCCAGCGCCTCTGGAACATGGCACGTCGGTTGTACCCAATCAGAATGCAGGAGAAGTCAACAACAGGGGTGTCGAACTTGACTTGCACTGGAACGACCGGATCGGAGCTGTTTCTTATAATGCCGGTTTCAACATGGGGCTTGTCGGAAACCGTGTCACAAAGTTCCAGGGCGATGTTGCGTCGATAAGCGGAGTATACAAGATTCAGGAAGGAAAACCGATAAATCAGATCTATGTCATCACAGTCGACAGAATTGTCCGCGATCAGGCCGATCTCGATTATGTGCAGTCGCTTGTAGACAGGAATCCCGGTTATTTCGCCACATATCAGCGGCCTGAACTGGGTGACTTCCTCTTCAGAGACGCCAACGGTGACGGCACTCTCGATGCCGCCGACAGAGTCGAGATCGGGCATGGATCCGTGCCGCGCTTCACATACGGTTTCAGTCTTGCGGCAACGTGGAGAAATTTTGATTTCAGTCTGCTTCTTCAGGGAGTCGGGCGTCATATGGTGTATTACAACAATCAGGCCTTCCGGTTTGTGACAGTCATGGGGCAGTCTCTTGTCAAGGACATTACCGATAATGCCTGGACTCCGGAGAATCCATATGACTCCAGATATCCGGTGCTCCGCAATAATGCCGACAGTCGTAACAATGTGGCGAGCGACGCCTTTGTGCACGATGCGTCTTATCTGAGATGCAAGAATATCCAGCTTGGTTATACTGTGCCGCAGAGTGTGACAAGGAAGTTTTTTGTCGAGAACCTCAAGATATATGTCAGCATAGACAACCTTTTCACGCTTACTCGTTTCCCGGGTCTGGATCCCGAGGTGGGTGCCAATGTCGGTTATCCTGCCGTGCGCCAGTATTCGGTTGGTATCAACGTTTCATTCTAATCAGGAAATCATGAGAATCAGGAATCTTTTGTTTCTGTCCGTTGCGGTTCTTCTGTCAGGAGGATGCGAGAGTCTTGACTATGCGCCCGGTGACCAGATGTCGGAGACCACTTTCTGGCAGACCGAGGAGCATGCCCGGCAGGCTGCCGTGGGGATGTATGCCGCCATGAAGGCTGACTGGTGCTTCGGACTGGAATTCACTTTCGATATGTGCAGTGACATAGCCGACGGGGTTTCGCCATGGGCGGATGTGTCGCGTGGCACTTCTTTTGCGTCGGGTAGCTCGGGTGTGCAGAATCATTGGCAATATCTGTATGAACTCGTGCATCGGGCCAATACCGTAATCAGAAATGTGGCCGGCATGCCGATCTCGGCGGAGACGGTCAGCCGGGTCATCGGAGAGGCGAAGTTTCTGCGTGCGATGGCATATTTCCGCATGCTCAACTGTTGGGGCGGAGTTCCTTATTACGACGAGACGTGCGACATCAATGAGATGTTTTCCGATCTGAACCGGTCCCGATGCTCTGCCGACGAATTGCGCCGCTATATCATCGATGATATTACCGACGCCATTGAGAGACTCCCGGTCAGATGGGACGATGCCGACCTCGGACGCGCCACACGGGGCGCGGCATATGCTCTTAGAGGCAAGGTCCGGCTGTTTGCAGGTCAATGGCAAGAGGCTGTCGAAGATTTCGAGGAGATCGTCTATGACAGGTCTGATCATTACGGTTATTCGCTTCATCCCGATTACAATGAGTTGTTCAGGCTCTATAACGGCAATCACAGCAATGAGATGATTTTCTCTATCCAGTCGATCGACGGCAATACCGCCGGCTATGCGCTCAATATCGTGGGATATTTCGGAAACAAATGCACGATGCGTCTTATCGCCGGCAATTCCATTGTGCCGTCCACCACGCTTGTCGATATGTATGAGAATGCCGACGGCTCTCCGTTTGACTGGGATGACATGTTTCCCGGCTTCAATGACGGAGGCTCGGAATTGAGACGCAGGTATATGTGTGTGGCGATCGATGAGGGAAGCACAGTGGTGACCTCGACTCTCGAATGCGACACCACAAAAGTGATGGACGCCTACAGGCTCCGTGATCCGCGGCTTTGTCTCAACGTCATAACCCCCTACTCGCATTATCTCGGAACGGATGCCGGGTCAAACCCCATGGACAAGCAGTTTGTGCTTGCAGATCCCACCAAAGGTGGATCACCGATGGAGGCGATGGCATTTATCAGAAATTCGGAGGGCTGGAACTCTTACTTCTGGAGAAAGTGGATTCCGACAGGAAATCTCGACGGCTACTGGGGTGAGTATAACCGCACGCCTTACGAATTTCCGCTGATACGTCTTGCCGATGTGATTCTGATGCTGGCCGAGGCATATAACGAGACCGGGGCTGTCGATAAAGCCGTGACGGAAGTCAACAAAATACGTTCGCGTGTCGGAATGCCCGGTCTCAACAGCGGCCCGGAATGGCTTGCGGTCTCCGGCCGCGATGAGATGGCGCAGCGTATCCGCAAGGAGCGTGCGCTTGAACTGGCCGGAGAAGGGCAACGTTACTGGGATCTGCGCCGGTGGGGACTTCTGAAGGCTTCCGTCCGAGATGCAACCGATATATTCGGCGACCTGATGTACACGAGGTCATATCAGCCTCGACACGAGTTGTGGCCGATTCCGCTTGTGGAGATGGATCGTAATCCCAATCTCGTCCAGAACGAGGGGTGGTGATGACGGCGGCTGACTCCGTCAGGTCAGGGAGTCAGCCGCGGGTTCCACTTTCCGTCGTGTGGCGAAAGCGAGTATGACTGCCAGTGCCGAGCATACTGACAGGGCGGTGAAAGTCGATGTCTGTATGTCGCCCATTCCCACAAGCGGTGTCACGAGACCCCCGACAAGGAAGCCTGTAGAGCCCACAAAGGCGGAAGCCCAGCCGATCATCTCTTTACCCTCCGACATGGCGAGGGTAGTGGTCGAAGGGAACAGGATGCCCACGCAGAAAAGTATAAGGAACACAAGTACTTCGTAGCCGGCCATGCCTCCGCCGAGTGTATGGTTCACAGCCTCTCCGACCGAGAATGCCAGCATGGCCACCGAGCCGGTTCTGATAGCGAATGTCAGATTCCGGAATTTGAGAGATACCATCGATCCGCATACGATTCCAAGGGAATTTATCGCAAAAACGATCCCGAACGAAAGTTCCGAGAGGCCGAAGTCGTTCTGTAATATGAATGAGGCCGAAGAGATGTAACCGAACAGAACGCCGTTGGTCAGACCGAACAGCAGTACGTATGCCATAAATGCCCTGTTCTTGAGCAGTGAGGCCGATTGCGCCGCAAGGTTCAGCAGACTCCCCTTGTGGCGTCTCTCCGACGGATGCGATTCGCGGAAAGGCATGTATACGGCAGTAAGAAGGACTCCGACGCCGAAAAGCAGCCAGAATATCCCTTTCCAGCCGATCGCGCCTGCGAACGCTCCGCCGATCACGGGTGCGGTCACGGGTGCGATGCCGTTGATCGCGCCTATTATAGCCAGAGTCTTGGCCAGCTCTTTGCCTGAGTAGCAGTCGGTGGCGATTGATCTGGACAGTACTACGCCGCCGGCTCCCCCGAGTCCCTGAAAGAATCGGCACATATTGAACCATTCTATAGTGGGCGAATATATGCATGCTATTGTCGACGCCATGAACAGAACCAATGCGGCTCCGAGCATCGGACGGCGCCCGTATTTGTCACTCAGCGGCCCGAACATGAGCTGGCCGGCAGCCAGACCGAGGATGCACATGGCGAGGCCGAGCTGGATTGTCGAAGGGGTTGCGCCGTAGTCTTCCGCCATGGCCGGAAGAGTCGGCAGATACATATCGGTCACAAGCGGGGGAAAGGCCGCGAGGGCTCCTAAAAATATGTACAGATAAAGCAGATAACTGCGTGTCACGGTTTTTGATGTTGTCATGATAGTCCGGTTGTTTCTGTATGTTATATAAAGATAAAGAGCCGGTCGAGTCTTACTCGACAAGCTCTTGTACTCGATTTTGTCAAATCCGGTGGCTTTTTCGGAATGCAAAATTACAAAAAAAAACAATACGGCGGTCATCGTTGCCGGCAATACTTGTCCCGCCATGCGGTCTTGGAGTCTGTTTTCTTGAAAAGAAAACCTGTTGTGGGGCTTGTTTGTTAAATTATCAAAGATTTGGTTATGAGAATTTTGATTTCTGTATTGCTTGCTGCATGTTCCATATTGCCGGTTGCGGCATCGGCATCTGTGCCCCCTCCGCATCAGGAATATGCGAAGTGTCTGTTTACCGACGGTGCCGACAGGCTGCCTTACCGCATGCTTTCTCCCGAAAAGATTGAGGAGGGAGCAAAGTATCCGCTTGTTCTATTTCTTCACGGCTCCGGAGAGCGTGGCACGGATAATGAGAGTCAGCTTGCGCATGGAGCTTCCATGTTCTCCAATCCGGTGAATGCGTCGCGCTATCCGGCATATGTTGTCTTTCCACAGTGCAAGGAGAAGACATGGACAGGCCGTGTAGACGAAAGTGAATTCATGCCCGGAGCCGGGTTGCCCGATGAGTCAAGAACCGAAGAACTGGTGGTCGGCCTTGTCGACGAACTCGTAAGAAACTACCCGATCGACCGCGACCGCATATATATTGTCGGAATATCCATGGGCGCGATCGCTGTGTATGATCTGGTGTGCCGGTATCCTTCGCTGTTTGCCGCAGCGGTGCCGATATGCGGTGCTGTGAATCCCGATCGGCTGGTGGGGGCAAAAAACGTCAGTTTCATGATATTTCATGGAGAGGAAGATGATGAGATACCGTCGATATGCAGCCGCGAGGCATACAAGGCATTGCATTCGGCCGGCGCAGAAGTCGATTATGTGGAATTTGCAGGAACCGGCCATGATTGCTGGACTCTCGCGTTCAACACCCCGACGCTGCTCCCATGGCTCTTCGCCCAGTCAAGACATTAAGGCCCTCGTTTCATCTGTCGGCGTCCCGGAGGTCCGCCGCTCCCGGTGTTGTTTCGGCACTTGTTCCCGGATCTGTCGGCGCGACCGAACCGGGAGCGGCGGACCTCCGGGACGCCGACAGAAGCAGGACGCCGACAGACCGGACGCCGACAGACCGGACGCCGGCAGAGCGAGACATCCCGATCCGGCTCACGTGAAAAATGTTGCACAAACAGCCGGAACAGTCTGATTTTTTACTATCATTAGGAAGCACGTTTGAAAAAATCAGCATTTTTATCTTTAAAATTGAAAGAAAATCCTTAACTTTGCATATAACGGACATGCTCTTTATCGATCGTATCTGGGGCATCGTGCCGCGTGTTGGATTACTTAAAACATGCTGTTTCGCGCAGTTGAAGTAGAATATTAGAAAGTATAAATACACGGAACAATGGATCTATCTCAGATATACGACATTCTGTTCGGCGGCCAGACCCTGACTCTCCCGTCTGATGAAATGGAGAAAGTCGGACAGTGTTATGAATTCCTGCGTGAATTTGCCACCGACAAGGTCATATACGGCATCAATACCGGTTTCGGCCCGATGGCGCAGTGGCGTGTGGGCGACAGTCATCTTGAAGAACTTCAGTACAACATTATCAGAAGTCATGCCACCGGAGCGGGTGAGCCTCTTTCTGATGTGGAGGTGCGGTCTGCGATGCTCGCGCGCATAGGCACTTTCCTGCAGGCGCGTTCCGGCGTCAATCCGGAAGTGCTGCTGCTTCTGCAGGAGTTTGTCAACCGTGAGATTTATCCTTTTATCCCCGCTCACGGAAGTGTCGGCGCGAGCGGCGATCTTGTCCAGCTCGCCCATATTGCGCTATGTCTCATCGGCGAGGGAAAGGTGCATTATAATGGCGAATGGAGACAGACTGCCGAAGTTTTCGCCGAGCTCGGTCTGAAGCCGATGCGGATTTACGTGCGCGAGGGCCTATCTGTTACAAACGGCACGTCGGTAATGACGGGCATATCTATTGTCAATCAGTATTATGCCGAGAATTTGCTTAAATATGCTGTAATCGCCGGCGCATGGATCAATGAGATCGCCGATTCGTTTGACGATTACATGTCGGTCGAGGAGAACATATGTCGCCGTCAGCCCGGCCAGCAGGTGATCGCCCGCTGGCTGCGCGAGGTCAGCGACGGCAGCCGCCATCTTCAGAAACGTGAGCATGAACTCTACGATCCGGCCAGAAACCGCGACTCATATTTCGAGCACAAGGTGCAGGCATATTACTCATTGCGCTGCATCCCCCAGATCTATGGCCCGGTATACGACACTCTTCGCAATGCGGCAGATGTGCTTGAGAACGAGGTGAATTCCGCCTGCGACAATCCGATCGTCGACTACACCGCACGTAACATCTTCCACGGAGGAAATTTTCATGGCGACTATATCTCGCTTGAGGCCGACAAAGTCAAGATCGCCATGGTCCGGCTTGCCATGACAGCGGAAAGACAGCTCAACTATCTCTTCCACGACCGCATCAACGGCATCCTTCCGCCGTTTCTCAACCTCGGCGTGCTCGGCCTGAATTACGGCATGCAGGCATGTCAGTTCACCGCCACATCGACAACTGCCGAATGTCAGACGCTTGCCATGCCCAACTACGTCCACAGCATACCCAACAACAACGACAACCAGGACATAGTCAGCATGGGCACCAACAGCGCGTTGTTGTGCCGCAAGGTGATAGACAATGCCTATCAGGTAATGTCGATTCTCTACATCGCGCTCGCTCAGGCCACCGACTGTCTTGATCTTGCCGACAGACTCGCGCCCGCTACAAGGGCGCAGTATGACGCGATCAGAAAGATATGCCCGAAATTTATCGAGGATACACCTTTCTACGAGGAAATCGCGGAGACTGAAAAATATTTACGAACTAACATAATCCGATATTTGAACGCATGAAATACGCATTGGTGACTGGAGGCTCGCGTGGTCTCGGAGCGGCGATATGCAAAAAACTCGCCGCTCAGGGACTCGGCATAATTGTGAATTACCGCTCGAATGAGGAAGCGGCCAAAGCTGTGGCAGACGAGATCGTCGCTGCCGGAGGTTGCGCCGAACTGCTGCCGTTCGACGTCAGTTCCGAGGAGTCGGTCGATGCCGCTCTCGAACAGTGGGAAGACTCTCATCCCGACGACCGGATCACGGTTCTCGTCAACAATGCCGGAGTGCGCGATGACAATCTTATGATATTCATGCAGTCCGAGCAATGGCATAAAGTGATCGATACCACTCTCGACGGCTTCTTCCATGTCACGCGCCGCGTGCTTAAGGGGATGCTGACAAAGCGTTTCGGACGCATCATCAACATCACGTCGCTGTCAGGACTGAAAGGTCTTCCCGGTCAGGCGAACTATTCTGCAGCCAAGGCCGCGCTGATAGGAGGTACGAAGGCACTTGCCCAGGAAGTGGCCGCCCGCAAGGTTACGGTCAACGCCGTTGCTCCCGGCTTCATCCGTTCAGACATGACAAAGGATCTCGATGAGGAGAGCCTCAAAAAGCTTGTACCGCTCGGACGTTTCGGCGAGGCTGACGAAGTGGCGTCGCTCGTGGCGTTTCTGGCGTCGGATGAATCTTCATATATCACAGGTGAGAC
The DNA here is from genome assembly GCA_947176745.1 of uncultured Muribaculaceae bacterium. GTDB lineage: Bacteria > Bacteroidota > Bacteroidia > Bacteroidales > Muribaculaceae > Lepagella. The sequence continues at coordinate 23,357 of CAMWRV010000031.1, read as the reverse complement.
AATATCAATCAACGGAGGACTGTACTGATGAGTAGAAGGGTTGTAGTTACAGGTATGGGCATATGGTCATGCATCGGAAAGAATAAGGAGGAAGTAAAAGACTCGCTCTACAACGGGCGTTCCGGCATCGGCGTCGAACCGGAACGACTCGAATACGGTTACCGTTCGGGACTTACAGGCATCGTGGAGCGTCCAAAGTTGAAAGGTGTGATCGACAGGCGCCTGCGTGTCGGACTGTCGGAAGAGGCCGAATATGCATACATGGCAGCGAAAGAGGCTTTCGCACAGGCCGGTGTCTCCGACGAATACCTGCAGGAGAACGAGGTGGGCATAATTTTCGGCAATGACTCGTCGGCAAAGCCTGTGATCGAGGCCGCCAACATAATGGCAGAGAAGCATGACTCCGCTCTCCTCGGCTCCGGTCTGATATTTCAGTCGATGAACTCGACTGTCAATATGAATCTCAGCACGATCTTCCACCTCAAGGGCGTCAACTTCACCATCAGTTCGGCGTGTGCCAGCGGCTCCCATTCCATAGGCATTGCATACATGCTCATAAAGCAGGGACTACAGGATATGGTCATTGCCGGAGGCGCGCAGGAGACCAACTATTACTCCATGGCGACATTTGACGCTCTGAGCGCGTTTTCCGTTCGCATGGATGAGCCTCACAAGGCGTCGCGTCCGTTCGACCGCGATCGTGACGGACTGATTCCGAGCGGCGGCGCGGCGGCTCTTGTTCTTGAGGACTATGACCATGCCGTGGCCCGTGGAGCCACTATCCTTGCAGAGATCGTGGGTTACGGCTTCTCTTCTAATGGCGGCGGCATATCGCAGCCGAGCGACGACGGTTCTGTCAAGGCCATGACTCGCGCCATGCAGGATGCCGGTGTCACTCCCGACGAGATCGACTATATCAACGCGCACGCCACATCGACTCCGCAGGGCGATGATTTCGAGGCAATAGCTCTCGACAGGCTTTTCCGTGGCCATAAGGCTGTGATAAGTTCCACCAAATCTATGACAGGTCATGAGTGTTGGATGGCAGGTGCGAGCGAGGCCGTATATAGTATCATCATGATGCTTGAAGGCTTTGTGGCCCCCAACATCAATCTCGAAGAACCGAGCGAGGCTGCCGCATCTCTCAATATAGCTCGCACCACTATCGATATGCCGATCGGTCTTGTGCTTTCGAACTCTTTCGGATTCGGAGGAACCAACAGTGCTCTCGTAATCAGAAAACCGTAATAATTGCTTATATCGCTAATTACTCCGTGCGTCCATACGCACTTCGTCATGCCTGGCTAACCATAATTATAAACTTAACAACTTAAGATCATGAAAAAGTATCTGCTTACAGCACTTTTCGCTGTCATGGGATGTCTGGCCGTCATGGCCGGTGACGACATCAAACTCACCGAAGGGTCGATTGCTTCTCTGAAAGAGGGAGGAGTCGCTTCTCTTGTGATAGATATGGCTGATGCCAAGTATGACAACAAGATGCCGCTGCGCGAGGATGGTCGTTTCGCAAATGTAGACGATCAGCTCCCAGAGTGTGCGTCGGAGTTCATCAGGGAGTTCAACAAGAATTCCAAGAACTTTCTCATGACTGCTGACGAGGCGGAGGCGCAATATCAGTTCGTGGTGAAGATCACCAATCTTGACACTTATGTCAATGTCATGTCTTTCAAGGGTGGCGTCGGTATCAAACTCTGGGGTTCGGTGACCATCAAGAAAAAATCGACAGGTGAGACTGTAGCTCTATTCACAATTGATGAGGAGAACAACAGCGGATTCAATTACCCGCTCGCTCTTGAGGAGGGATTCGAAGGCATAGCCAAGTATCTCGCCAAGCGCATCAAGAAAGGCAAATGATATCATTAAGGGGAATGGCGTGCCTATGATTGTTTGTGTCATTCCCCGTAATGATCCAGAAAGGTTAACAACAGAATTGCTATGAATCTATTTCCGGAACTGGAGAAAAGATACACCCGCGAGTCAATGAACGCCCGCGAGGCTCAGCGCCTCGCGGAGTTCATTGCGTTCGGGCCGGTGATCTTTCAGACCGCGAGGATCATGCTCAGACTTGGCATCATGGATATGCTCCGTGACAGCAGGGAGGGCATGACTGCCGCCGAGGTCGCCGACAAGGCGGGTGTCTCGCTTTATGCGGCGAAGTGCCTGCTTGAAGCGTCGCTGTGTATCGGACTGATTCTTGTCGACAAGGATACCGACCGTTTCACGATCTCGAAGACAGGATGGTTTCTGATAAATGACCCGGCCACCCGGGTTAATATTGATTTCAACCATGATGTAAATTATCTCGGTTGGTTCAATCTTGAGGAGGCTCTTCTCGAAGGCCGTCCGGCAGGTCTGAAGAGTCTTGGCGACTGGCCCACTGTGTATGAGGGGCTTTCTTCGTTGCCGCAGCATATTCGCGACAGTTGGTTCGGTTTCGACCACTTCTATTCCGACAATTCGTTTGACGAGGCTCTCCGCATAGTTTTCGACCGTATGCCCGCCACTCTTCTTGACGTCGGCGGCAACACTGGCCGGTGGGCTTTGCGGTGTGTGGATCATGACAAGGATGTGCGTGTCACGATTCTCGATCTTCCCCAGCAGATCGGACTCATGCTGGAAAATATCAAAGGTCGGGATGGAGCGGAGCGCATCGATGGAATCGGAGTCAATCTTCTTGATCCTGACACGCGTATGCCAGAGGGAAGACGTTTCGACGCCGTATGGATGAGTCAGTTTCTCGATTGTTTCAGCGAGGATCAGATCGTAAGCATTCTCCGGCGCGCCGCCCAGGTGATGGATCATGATTCCCGGCTATACATCATGGAGACTCTGTGGGATCGCCAGCGGTTTGAACCCGCCGCGCTATGTCTCACTCTGACAAGCCTCTATTTCACGGCTATCGCCAACGGCAACAGCAAGATGTATCATTCCGAAGATATGGCTCGCCTTGTTGAGGAGGCTGGATTTGAAATAGAGACCGTTCATGATTTTCTCGGTCACGGACACAGCATACTTGTGTGCCGCCTGGCGGGTGGACAATAAGCTGCACCACGGCTGCCGGGAGCGGGATAAACAAATCAATATCATAAATAAGAACAACTTAAATAAGAACAACTAATAATACACATGGAACGTAAGGAAATTGAAAGCAAGGTGAGGGCATTCCTCATCGACGATCTTGAGGTTGACGAGGAAAAGATCTTCCCTGAAGCGAAACTCAAGGATGATGTCGGTATCGACAGCCTTGATTTCGTGGATATCGTGGTGATTGTGGAGAAGAATTTCGGTTTCAAGATCAAACCTGAGGAAATGGCCGGAGTCGTCACGCTCGATGACTTCTATGCTTATATCGAAGGCAAGGTAAACGCGAAGTGACCGCAGATTCCGCTACAGAGGAGCTGAAGCACGATGCGTGGGTCGGTACGACCTACGGAAGCGGATGGATGCACCGATGGCTTGTCAGGGTTCTGAAAGTCACCGATATGCGTCTGCTGTATCTGTTTGCGTTCATATTTGTGGTTCCCCCAGCCATGATCGTCAACAAGGCCGAGCGTCGGGCGATCTACAGTTTCTACCGCCGGCGTTTCGGCTATGGCGCGATCCGCTCCTGCTGGATGACCTATAGAAACCACTGCGCTTTCTCTCAGGTCGTCATCGACCGGTTCGCCATGTATGCCGGCAAGCGGTTCAGAATGGATGTCGAAGGGCATGACCTGTTTATGAAACTTTCTGAGCAGGCGTCCGGCTTCATACAGTTGAGCTCGCATATCGGAAATTACGAGATTGCCGGCTATTCGCTTGTGGCCGACAAAAAGCGGTTCAACGCCCTTGTGTTCGGCGGCGAGAAGGAATCGGTCATGGCCAACAGAAACAAGATGTTTCGCGACAAGAATATCCGCATGATACCGATGTCGCCCGACATGTCGCATCTCTTCGTAGTCGACAAGGCTCTTGCAGACGGCGAGATACTGAGCATGCCTGCCGACCGCATATTCGGATCTCCGAAGTCTTTCCCCATTGAATTCTTCGGAGAAACGGCGCGTTTCCCACAGGGGGCGTTCATGCTGGCGGCCATGAGAGAGGTGCCGGCTCTTTTCGTGTCGGTCATGAAAACCGGAGCGAAGGCTTACGGCATAACTATAAGGAAGATAGAACCTCGCGTCGCGGGTCCTGTCAGAACCCGGGCCCTCGACATGGCAAGGCAGTATGCCGCGATGCTTGAGGCTACAGTCAGACAGCATCCGGAGCAGTGGTATAACTTTTTTGATTTTTGGGCAAATTGATGGAATTTGACAAGATAGACATTCATGAACTGCTTCCGCAGAAAGATCCTTTTGTAATGGTCGGCCGGCTTGTCTGGTTTGATGAGGAGAAGACTGTAACGGAGACTCTTGTCTCCGAAGACAACATCTTTGTCGACAACGGATATTTCTCCGCCTCAGGCATAATAGAGAACATGGCACAGACCTGCGCGGCGCGTATCGGATATGTCAACAAATACATTCTCCGGAAAGGCATACAGATCGGATTCATCGGCGCTATCCGTGGGCTCAATCTGTTCTGCCGTCCGAAAACGGGAGATGTGCTGCGTACCACCGTGACCGTCCGCGAGGAGATCTTTGGAATGACACTTGTCGAAGCCGAGGTGAAGGTCGGCGACCGGCTTGTGGCCGAAGCCGGAATGAAGATCGCTCTCAGGGAATCGGAAGATAAAGGAAGTGACAATGACACCACGCGATGACAAGATGAAAGAAACGCTCTCGGCCTCTAAACGTCTCGATATACGCTTCAGCGAAGTGGATTCGATGAACATTGTGTGGCATGGTTCATATCCTCTCTATTTCGAGGATGCGCGCGAGGCGTTCGGACAGAAGTACGGACTCGGATACATGACCATATTCACCAATGGTTATTATGCGCCTCTCGTGGAGCTTTCTTTCAAATACAAGAAACCGATTGTCTACGAGATGACTCCCACGGTCATCATAACATATGTGCCTACGGAATCGGCCAAGATCGTGTTCGATTATGAGATCGTCGACAGCAACGACGGAACGGTGCTCGCAACCGGGCGGTCGGTGCAGGTCTTCATGGACCGTGATTACAACCTTGTATGGGAAAATCCGGAGTTTTACAGAAAGTGGAAGGAAGAATGGAAAGTACTTTGATCACATGCCTGGCCGACAATATCCTGTCGCCGCTCGGGGCAACGTCTGTCGATAATTTCGCGGCGGTGTCGGAAGGGCACTCCATGCTTCGCCGGCATGAGGGGGTGTTCGGATTGCCTGAACCTTTCTGCGCGTCGCTTTTCGACAGAGAGATGATCCGCGGGCTGGCGCAAGCCTCTGTCCGGGAATTTGAAAGCTACACCTTTTTCGAGACGCTCTGCATTCTGTCGGCTATGAAGGCTCTGGAATCCTGCTCTGTGGATCCCGCCGCAGACGATGTCTTGTTTATATTTTCCACCACAAAAGGAAATGTCGACTGTCTCTCCTCTTCTCTTGATGACAGCCGGTGCTATCTTGCGGATTCAGCTTTGAGGGTAGCCCGGTATTTTGGCAATGCGGTCACTCCGCTTGTAGTCTCCAATGCGTGTGTGTCGGGAGTCTGCGCTCAGATCGCCGCAGTCAGGAGTCTGCTTGCAGGCAGATGCCGCCACGCGGTCGTGATCGGTTGCGATGTCCTGTCCGGGTTCATTGTCTCCGGCTTCCAGTCGTTCAAGGCTCTGAGTCCGGAACCGTGCCGCCCTTACGACAGAGACCGCGTCGGACTCAATCTCGGAGAGGCTGCGGCCACAATGGTGCTCTCCGCCGCTGACTCCATGTCTGACGACAAGTGGTATTATGTGGCATCGTCCAACCATAATGATGCAAACCATATCTCGGGACCGTCGCGCACAGGGGAGGGGGCTTACAGAGTCCTTTCCGACATACTGAAGTCGCTCCGGCGTGATGAGATCGCTTTTGTCAACGCCCACGGCACCGCCACTGCTTATAACGACGAGATGGAGTCGATAGCTCTGCATCGCGCCGGTCTCGACGACACTCCGGTCAACGGCCTGAAAGGATTCTACGGGCATACGCTCGGGGCAGCGGGAGTGGCCGAGACCATATTGTCGATGAAAGCCATCGACAACGGGGTGGTGCTTCCGACAAAGGGATATTCGGAGCAAGGCACGACCTACGCTCTTTCCATATCTCCCGACGTGCGGACGGCGTCGCGCCGGTCGTTCATAAAGATTCTGTCCGGTTTCGGCGGTTCCAATGCCGGAATAGCCTACAGGAAAGGAGGTGACGCATGAAGACGATCGCACATGTCAGGGTGACGCCGGAAGGAGCCGTGCTTGACGGAAACCATATTTCCGACGCCTCGATCACGGGCCTTTACCGCGAGTTTGCGGGCGACTATCCCAAATTTTTCAAGATGGATAATCTATGCAGGCTCGGTTTTGTTGCGGCTGAACTCCTTCTCAAAGGCACAAGTGCCGAAGATCGTGCCGACGCCGCGGTCGTGCTCTTCAACCGCAACGGATCTCTTGTCACAGACCGGAATTATCAGAAGACGATATCTGGCGGAGATTTCTTCCCGAGTCCGGCTCTGTTTGTCTATACTCTGGCAAATATCGTCACAGGCGAGATCGCGATTCGCCACAAGATATATGGCGAGACATCCTTTTATGTCATGCCTGCTTACGACCCCGGACAAATGGATGATATTGCGGAAGATCTGTTTCTGACCTCATCCCCGTCTTTCGTTCTCACCGGCTGGGTGGACTACAATGACGATAACGATTATCTCGCCGATATGAAGATAATGACAAGATAAGCGGCATTAGTGCCGTTAATTAACTGAGGCGGTAGTCGCTGCCGCTCTCATCATTAACAAAAGATAAATAAATATCACACACAATGGACAACCTGATACTACAACTTAAACAACAGATAATAGAGGCTTTGAATCTTGAGGATCTTACGCCTGCCGACATTGACGCCGAAGCTCCCCTTTTCGGCGAGGGTCTCGGCCTTGACTCGATCGACGCACTTGAACTTATAGTTCTGCTCGAACGCGAGTATGGCATAAGACTCTCCAATCCCGCCGAAGGGAAGGAGATATTCCGTTCTGTGGCTTCGATCGCCTCTTACGTGGCCGACAACAGGAAGAAATAATCAGGCGCGGAATCATGGCTGAAAGGGTAGTTGTCACTGGTCTCGGCATAGTCTCCGCTTTGGGGGCGGGTGTCGATGCCACTTTCCGTTCTCTCATAAACGGTGAGAGCGGAGTGGGAGATGTCGTGCATCTTGACACCGCGCATGACGAGTTTCCGGTGGGCGAAGTGGCCATGTCCAATCAAGAGATGGCCCAGTTGCTCGGCGTAGGTTACCCGTCTGACGGACTCCGCACGGTCCTTCTCGGAATCATGGCGGCACGCGAGGCTGTAGCCTCCGCCGGTCTGACAGCCGACGATGTCGGAAGATCCGCGTTTATCAGCGGAACCACCGTCGGTGGAATGGACAATACCGAACGGCACTTCTCCGATGCTTATGACTCAGGGGCGGAATCCGGATCAAGTCCTGAACTCGCTTATAACGACTGCGGCTGTTCGACGCGGCTTATAGCCGAAGCCACCGGTGACTTCCTGATGATGACCACCACGTCGACGGCTTGTTCCTCTGCTGCGAATGCCATAATCCTCGGCGCCAACATGATAAAGGCCGGAGTTGTGGATATTGCCGTGGTCGGAGGCTCGGAGGCGCTTACACGTTTTCATCTGAACGGATTCAACACGCTCATGATCCTCGACAGGGAGCGTTGCCGGCCATTCGACAGAGACCGGACAGGCATAAATCTCGGTGAAGGGGCGGCCTATATAGTTCTCGAAAGCGAGAGGTCGGCAAAGTCGCGTGGCGCTGATGTGCTGGCGGCTCTGACCGGCTATGCCAACTCGTGTGACGCTTTCCATCAGACCGCCTCGTCTGAAAATGGAGAAGGCGCTTATCTCGCCATGTGCAAGGCTATGGATATGGCAGGACTCACGCCCGGCGACATAGACTATGTCAACGCTCACGGCACCGGCACGCCCAACAATGACGCGACGGAGCTGGCGGCCATGCGCCGCATATGGAATGATAGTCTTCCATGCTTTTCGTCGACCAAGGCTTTCACCGGTCACACCACAAGCGCTTCAGGCTCGATCGAGGCTGTGATCTGTGTTCTCTCGCTGATCCATGACTTTATGCCAGAAAATATCGGCTGGGTGAACCCAATTGCCGAGGGAGCGGTCCCGGTCACAGGTGCGGCCGCCCGCCGCCGGGTCAGAAATGTCATCAACAATTCTTTCGGATTCGGAGGAAACGATTCTACTCTGATCTTTTCAAAATAAAAGATATTTCAGCACTTACCGACGTTTAATTTGAACACTTGTTTGTTATGGCTGAGCGTTGTTTTGTCGATTCATTGGCACAGATATCCTGTCAGAAACCTCTCTGCGACGAGTGGTTCGACACTCCGTGTTTCTATACAGACAGATATGTCAGGTCAGTCGAGCCTGACGTCAAAGGCATCATCTCTGCCTCCGAGGCCAGGCGCATGAGCCGGATTCTGAAACGCGCTGTCTGCACGTCGGTGTCAGCCTTAAGGGCTTCGTCGGTCGATATGCCCGATGCTGTCATTACCGGCACAGGGGCCGGGTGTATGGAAAATTCAGAGAAGTTTCTCGTCGATCTCGGACGCTTTGGCGAGCAATGCCTCAAGCCTACGCTTTTCATGCAGTCCACCCACAACACGATCAGTTCGCTGATTGCCATCATGATGAAGTGTCACGGCTATAACAACACTTATTCACACAAGGGCATCTCGTTCGACAGCGCGTTGTTTGACGCCTGGCTGCAGATCCGTTCAGGAATGATCGGCAACGCGCTTGTCGGCTCGCATGACGAGGTCACGCCGTTTATGGAACTCGTCATGAGGCGAACGCACCCCGACTGCCGTTTTGTGACGGAGGCTTCAGTTTCGGCGGTTCTGACACGAAGTCGCGGGGAGAACACGGTCTGCGAGGTAGAAGATGTGAAGTTGCTGCATAAACCTGACATCTCCGCTCTTGCGGATCTGTTTGAAGAGGATCGCGACAGAGTGCTCATGCTCGGCGTGAATGGAAGCGAAAGTAATGACGCTCCTTATATGTCGCTGCTCGACGGGCTGCGTTACAGACCGTTGGTGCTGCGTTACAGAAATCTGTTCGGTGACTGTTTTTCCGCTTCGGCTCTCGGATTCTATGCTTCATGCAGGATTCTCGAAAGGGAGTCGGTGCCGGCGTTCATGCATCTGCCCGGCGCGGAACATGTTTCAGCCGGGCCGGAGAGTGTCACCTTGGTCAATCATTCAGACGGCATCGACTGGTCGATCGTCCGGCTCAAGAGAGTTGCATCATGTGGCGGTTGATAGGTTTGTCATTGGTGCAGAGTGTCATGCTCTCTCTCGGCCAGCTTACGCTCAAGCTCGCTCTCGGACGTATGCCCGCCTTCTCCTGGTCGGCGCGTTTCTGGTGCGACATGCTTACGAACTGGTGGTTTCTCGCATCGGGCATACTCTTCGGAGGCGCCTCGGTGCTGTGGATGTATATTTTGAAACATTATCCGCTGAATATGGCATACCCGATGGCAAGCATCAGTTATGTGATCGCGATTGTCTTTGCCGTCATTTTTCTTCACGAGTCGGTGGTCTGGAACCGCTGGCTCGGTGTCGCGCTTATCATGGCGGGATGTATATTTGTAGCTAAGTAATTATGAGGATTATGAGGAAGACAATGCTTATATTGCTGTTCTCGCTCTTCTGCCAGCTTGTTTCGGCCGCAGGGCTGACCGCGTCCCGCAAGCAGGAGATCATCGGCAGCATCAATTCGGCGGCTTCAGCCATGAAGTCGATGACGTGTTCTTTCACCCAGACCAAATATCTGTCGCTTCTGAGCGACAAGATGGTCTCGGAAGGAAAGATGTATTACCGTCAGCCCAACAGACTGAGATGGGAGTACACTTCCCCGTATCAGTATCTCTTTGTGTTGAACGGCACAAAGGTCTATGTCGGCAATAAGTCGCGCAAGGATGTCATTGACACCGACGCCAACAAGGTTTTCAAGGAGATCGCAAGGATCATGATGGGTACTGTGACAGGCACAGTCCTGTCGGGGTCGTCTGATTTTTCGGTCGATGTGGCTGACGGTGGCACGGTGTGGCGTGTGACTCTCGTTCCGTCTAAAAAGGAGATGAAGAGAATGTTCTCAAAAATCGTGCTGTCGTTCCGGAAGAACGGCCTTATGGTGTCGGAAATCGACATATATGAAAAAAACAATGACCGCACGAATATTCAGCTCAAGAACGTAAAGACAAACGTATCTGTAAATGACGCGCTTTTTGCTATTCCTAAGTAGTCTGCTGCTGATCTGTGCCTCGGGTCATTGCGAAGAGGATGCCGCAGCGTCCTGCTCCTCCGGCTATGTCAACAGATATGAGTTCGGCATGGACATGGGCAAGGCCGCCATATCAGGCATAATGATCTCGCGAGTCTGCGGAGATGAGATCAGGGGATGCATTGTCAATGAGTTTGGAGTCTCCGCTGTAGATTTCATCTACTCAAAGAAAAAGAGGAAGATGAAGTTGACCTCGGTTGCCCGGTTTCTCGACAAATGGTATATAAAGCGGGTGCTCCGCGCCGATCTCGGTTTCTGTCTGCAAGTGTTGTTCGACATTCCTTATGATGACATGAGCGGATACTGGGTGGATACGGAAGGTGACTCGGTGACCGTGATCGAAACAAAACGAAAATTCAGATATACGTTTGCTCCTCTGGAGGATCTTCCTGAAACAATTGATGAAGATGATACTGAAAGACAGTCTATATAGAATAAAAACCGTTGACAGGACGGCAATGACGTGCGTAATCGGACTCATTGCCGACAGTGTCATTTACAAAGCCCATTTCCCCGGACATCCGGTCACTCCCGGTGTCTGCATTGTCGCCGTCGCTTCGGAACTTCTCGCCGACATGCTGGCGTGTGGTGTGGAACTGGTGTCAGTATCCAATGCGAAATTTCTCGCAGTTATCGATCCCTGTTCGTGCGGTGACGTCACATATTCCTTCAGGAAGATGTCGGAAGATCCCGACAGCGGGACGGTCAAGGTGTCGGTCGATGTCAGCGGCTCCGATGTGCTGTATTCCCGTCTATCACTTGTTTACAGAAAATCATGAGCGAAAACGGGCATATCGACCGGGAGGATCTGGTCAGAACCATGCGGAGGCACCGCATATGCGTGCTGATTCCGACCTACAACAACGCCGCGACTCTGCGCGACGTGGTCGAGGGAGTGCTGGAGTATGCCGGTGATGTGATCGTGGTCAACGACGGAAGCACCGACGCGACCGCCGACATTCTTTCTTCTTTCGGCGATTCGATAGTCACGGTCTCTTACGGACGCAACCGTGGGAAAGGCGCAGCGCTGAAACATGGTTTCCGGAAGGCTCTCGAACTCGGATATGAGTATGCGGTCACCATCGATTCCGACGGTCAGCACTTTCCCGGCGACCTGCCTCTCTTCGTGAGGGCAATCGCCGAGAACCGTGGTGCCCTCATTGTCGGCGAACGCGATCTGTCGGGTGTCGATATCAACGGCAAAAGCTCGTTTGCCAACCGTTTCTCCAACTTCTGGTTCAATCTCCAGACCGGTCTCAGGCTTCGCGACACCCAGACCGGTTATCGCGCTTATCCGTTGAAAAGACTGCGAGGCCTGTCGCTGCTGACAAGCCGCTACGAGGCGGAGCTCGAACTGATGGTGTTCGCCTCATGGCATGGTGTCAGGATAGTCTCTATACCCATCCGCGTGTATTACCCGCCGCAGTCGGAGCGCGTCTCGCATTTCAGACCGGTGCTCGATTTCTCGCGCATCAGTGTTCTCAACACTATGCTTTGTGTCTGCGCGGTCGTCTACGGTCTTCCTGCAAGAGGCTGGAACGCTTTGCGACAAAAGAGAATTTTCAAAGGCGACTTCAGGCCGTTCACTCACCGGAACGGAGAAAGACGTGAGGCTGCCGTCACACTTGGGCGACTCGCCAGATCGATCTACGGCATAACGTATTTCACTTTCTGGTCAATGGTTGTTTTCACGCCGTTTGCATGTCTCTATCTTCGCCTGGGAGGTGATTCAGAAAAAAATAAACTCAGATTCCACAAGATGCTGTGCTGGATTTCGGAGCATCTTGTGAAGCGGTTTCCGGGTGCAAGCGCGGATTTTGATAATCCGGGAGGGGAGAACTTCGGGCAACCGGCTCTGATCGTATGCAACCACCAGTCTCATCTCGATATCCCGGTGATCATGTCGAGGCATCCCAAACTGATTTTTCTGACCAACGCGTGGGCGTGGAACAATCCCCTCTACCGCGACATAATCCGCAATGCCGAGTTTCTGCCGGTGTCGGAGGGACTGGAGGCCATAATGCCGCGGCTCCGTGATCTCCGCGAGCGCGGATATTCGATTGTCATTTTCCCCGAGGGGACCCGTTCGGCTGATTGCTCGATCCTCAGATTCCATCAGGGAGCCTTCATGCTTGCCGCCGAACTCGGTCTCGACATAGTGCCGATGGTTCTTCACGGCGCGGGCCATTATCTCCCCAAGAAAGATCTCATGTTCAGGCGGGGGGAGATCACGCTCAGCGTGCTCGACCGTATCCCGGCCTCCGGACTTGAGGGATTGCCGCTCAGAAAGCAGGCCTCCATGCTGCGCGGCATAATCCGCGACAAGTATGACAGTGTGGCCGCCCGCAAGGAGAATATGATGTATTTCAGAAGTCTCGTTTCATACAAGTACGCCTGGCGGGGGTGGAATGTCGTGTCGCGATGCCGGCGCACTCTCAGGGATGCTGAAAGATACAGTTCCATAGTCGATGCCGGCGCGAATTATCGCAAGGTCCGGATTTTCAACAGTGGAATCGGAGTTTTCCCGCTTCTTTACGCGCTTGTCAACAAGCAGACCGATGTATATGCATTCGAGAGTGACGCGTCTGATCACATGACCGCAACTTCGACGGCCGCATTGCCTGCCAATCTGCATTTTGTGCATGCGGTCTGGGACAGTGATCATGATGCCGGCGCCCCTTACGACGCGACGATCAGCCTGTGCAGTCAGGATTCATTCGTTGACCTTGATAACGGAATCTTCAGACTTGAGATAAGATCATGAAAAGAAAAAAGTGTGTGATAATCGGCAGTGGTCTCGGTGGACTTTCGTGCGGCGTAATGCTGTCGCGCAACGGCTATGATGTCACCGTGATCGAGCAGCACAGCAGGATAGGGGGGTGTCTCCAGTGCTTTTCTCGGCGTGGCGCGCGTTTTGAGACCGGCATGCATTTCATCGGCAGCGCGTCGCCGGGGCAGACGCTCCACAGGCTGATGCGTTTTCTCGGTCTTGGCGACATTCCGCTTAGCCGTCTTGATCCGCTTGCATACGATATAGTGTCGATCGGCGGCGACCGGTTCCGCTTTGCCAACGGTCGCGATGCGTTTATCTCGCAGATGTCGGAATATTTCCCCCGCGAGACCGACAATATTGCTCGCTATTACGATATAATAGAAGAGATATCGCAGGCCTCTTCTCTCCATTCGCTGAGGTATGCTGAGAGTGATGTGGCTGTAAGCACTCATTATCAGACTGTCAGTATCAATGAAGTGATGGACGGTCTGTTTGATGACCCTTTGATCAAGGATGTCCTTGTAGGCAATCTCCCGCTTTATGCAGCCGAAAAAGACAGGACACCCTTCTCGCAGCATGCCTTTATCATGGATTTCTACAACCAGAGCGCATATCGTATAGTGGGGGGAAGCGACGCCGTGGCAGAGTCGCTCGCCGCTACCATAAGAGATGCCGGCGGAGAGGTCGTAACCAATTGCCGCGCTGTCAGGATCGTATGCGATGACACGCGTGCTACAGGGGTCCTGACGGCTAACGGAGATTTCATCCCTGCCGATCTCGTCATAGCGGCCATACATCCGGCTCGTGTGATGGAGATGCTCGATACCAGACTCATACGCCCTGCATTCAGGCATCGCATGTCGGCATTGCGCAACACCACCGCCGGTTTCTCCGTATATCTGAAGTTCAAGCCGGGGCGCGTGCCTTATCTCAATTCCAATTATTACAGTTTCAATGCGGGTTCCCCCTGGGGATGCGAGGACTATACCGAAGCGTCGTGGCCCAAGGGGTATCTCTATATGCATTTCTGCGATTCACCTTCGCCGGCTTATGCGTCGAGCGGAGTCATTCTTTCGTATATGAAGATGGATGACGTGGCGCGTTGGGCGGGCACGTCAGTGGGTCGCCGCGGTGCCGATTATGAGGATTTCAAGAGGCGCAAGGCCGAACTGCTTATAGATGAGGTGGAGAGGGAATTCCCCGGTCTGCGCGACAGCATCGAATGCCTGTTCACGGCTTCGCCGCTGACTTATCTCGATTACACCGGCACACAGGACGGCTCGATGTATGGTGTCGCAAAGGACATAACTCTCGGTGCGGCGTGCCGTGTGCCGCACAAGACGAAGGTGCCCAATCTTCTGCTCACCGGACAGAATGTAAACTCTCACGGCATGCTCGGAGTGCTGGTGGGAAGCATCGTCACGTGCTCCGAACTGCTTACTGCCGAAAAAATCTACAGACAGATAATGGAATCGGAAAAATGAATACAGACGCGGTCATAACAGGGGGTGGTATCGGTGGCCTTTTCACCGGTGCTTTTCTGGCAAAAAACGGTGTCAGGGTGACGGTTCTTGAGAAGAACCGTATCATCGGAGGCGGTCTGCAGTGCTTCCGTCGCGGCGACAGGATCTTCGAGACCGGGATGCACGTCATGGGTGGTTTCACTGACAACGGCACTCTTACGAAGATCTGCCGTTATCTCGGTATTCTCGACATGCTCGACCTGCACCATATCGACAGCGGGTGTATGGATGAGATCCGTTATGGCAGGACGGGCGAGGTTTTCAGAATTCCGTCAGGGCGCGATGCTTTCGTGGCTGCCATGTCCGCATATTTTCCGCATGAGGCGGATGGCATACGGCAATATGTCGATGAGCTTTACCGGCTTTCCGAAGAGGTCCCCCTCTTTTATCTCCGCGAGGAACCGGAGGGTATTCCTGTCCATTCCGAGCGTTTCGTATGGGCTGCCGACCGACTGATCGCACATTATGTCAAGGATTCCAGACTCCGGGAAATCCTGGCGTATCTGAATCCTCTTTACGGTGGCGTTGCCGGGCACACTCCGGCCTACATACACGCACTGATCAATGTGCTTTATATCAACGGAGCATCGAGGTTTGTCGACGGCAGCCAGCAGCTTGCCGACGCTCTCGCCGGTGTCATCGAGTCTCACGGCGGCATGGTACTGGCGGGTTGCGAGGTCAGCCGGATTGCTGTCTCCGACAGGATGGTGGATTATGTCGAGACCGTGAAGGGAGAGAGGTTCACTGCCGACTGGTATATATCGTCGATCCATCCGGTCTCTATGTTCCGGCTAGTTCCTGAAGGGACTTTCCCGAAGGGTTTCGTGACGAGGATAACCGAGGTGTCCGATTCATGTTCAGCCTTTTCACTCTTTATCGACCTGAAGCCTCAGTCTTTTCCCTATATTGACCACACATGCTACTACATGGAGGATTTCGGTTCGATATGGACGCAGGCCGAAGTCGCCGGCGAGCGCTGGCCGCTCGGCTTCATGTACATGACGCCGCCCGATGCGGGACAGGGAGAGTTTGCGGAGCGTATGCTTGTGCATTGCATAATGGGCTTCGATCAGGTGGCCCGCTGGAAGCATACTTCTCTCGGAAAGCGCGGAGATGAATACCGGAAGTGGAAGGAGGAGCGGGTGGCCGCGATAATGCGCAGACTTGAGAATCTCTTTCCCGGATTCGGCGGAATGGTCGCCAATGTGTATGCGGCGAGTCCGCTGACGGTCCGCGATTATTTCAATACGAGGAACGGTGCGATTTTCGGAGGACGCAAGGATTGCGAAAACCTCATGCGCTCGCAGCTTCCCGTCTTCACAAAGGTCAGAAATCTTCTGCTGACCGGACAGAATATAAATCTTCATGGCATATGCGGAGTACCGCTGACCGCTATCAATACGGCAGAGGCGATACTCGGTCGCAATGTGCTTTTAAAAAAGATAAACGATGTTACGCAGAACGTATAAATATCTGATTCCGTCTGTGATGGCTCTCGTGGTTTTTACGGTTATCACGGCTTTTACAGCAGTTTCCGCTGCCGCGCAGGAGCCCTCGCTGAATATATGGGAGGGCACGTCATGCCGCGCCGAGGTCAGGCTGACCCCTTATCTCGCCGACGGCGACAGCAACATTGCCTGCATCGTTTGCCCCGGTGGCAGCTATTTCTGGCTCGACACAAAGACGGAGGGCGTCGGTGTGGCCGAATGGCTGAGATCCAACGGCATTTCGGCATTTGTGCTCGAATACCGGGTGGGAGGTATCGCAGGTTTCATAACGCATTACAGGCTTCTCGCACGCGGCAACCGTTATCCCGACATGCTTCAGGATGTGCAGCGCAGCATACAGCTCGTGCGCGAGAATGCCGACAGATTCAACATCGATCCCGACCGACTCGGTGTGATGGGTTTCTCTGCCGGCGGCCATCTTACTGCCATGTCGGGTATGTTTTTCGACAGCGGTGTGCTCTCTCTTGTGGGGCTCTCGCCCGAGGTCTCGCTGCGTCCCGACTTTATTGCTCCGATCTATCCGGTGGTTTCGCTTGTCGACAAGTCGGTTCACAAGCGGTCGCGAAGGGGACTGCTTGGCGAAGGTCGCGCCATCAGCCGCGAGATGAAGGATTCCCTTTCGCTTGAGCGGCATGTCAGACCCGACATGCCTCCGGTCTACCTGATGAACTGTGTGGATGATCCTGTGGTTGACTACCGTAATTCCGTACTTCTCGACTCGGCGCTGACGGCAGTTGGAGTGCCTCACCGCTATGTAAGGTTCGAGACCGGAGGTCATGGCTTCGGAGCCACCGCCTCAAAGACTACCGCCGAGGCAATAACATGGAAAGAAGACTTTTTAAACTGGCTCTCAAAGTTATTCAGATGACGTATCAAGATCAAGACATAGAGTTCCGTTCGCCCGAAGAGATCCGTGATTTTCAGGATGAAAGGCTCAGGGTGGCAATCAGGTATCTTGCAGACTGCTCGCCGTTTTATCAGCGCATGTTCCGCGACTGCGGAATCGATCCGGCGCGGATCAGGACGATCGACGACCTTCAGCTCCTTCCGTTCACGGAGAAGAAGGATCTGCAGCTCCATAACAGTGATTTCCTGTGTGTGCCGCCGCACAAGGTGATCGACTACATCACCACTTCCGGCACGCTGGGTGATCCGGTCACGTTCGGATGCACCGACAGCGATCTCGAGCGTCTGGCTCTCAACGAGAAGAAATCGTTTGAGTGCGCGGGCGTCAGGCCGGGCGACATCGTGCAGCTCATGACCACGCTCGACAAGCGTTTCATGGCCGGTCTCGCATATTTTCTTGGCATCCGCAAGCTCGGGGCGAGTGTGATCCGCGTCGGCAACGGAATGCCCGAACTGCAGTGGGACACTATCCGCCGCCTCCGCCCCGACACTCTGATGTGTGTGCCGTCGTTTATCCTCCGCCTGATAGATTATGCCGAGCAGCATGGCATCGACTACAGGGCGTCGAGCGTGCGCCGGATCATAGGAATCGGCGAGGGGCTGCGCGAGCAGGATTTCTCGCTCAACCTGCTCGGGTCGCGTATCCGCGAGAAATGGGATGTGGAGCTTTTCGCCACTTACTCCTCGACCGAAATGGGGGCCACCTTCTCGGAGTGTCCCTGCGGTTGCGGCGGCCATGTGCATCCCGAACTCATCATCGTCGAGATAATTGGTGATGACAACCGTCCTGTCGCCGACGGCGAAGTGGGGGAGGTGGTGGTCACGACTCTCGGAGTCGAGGGCATGCCGCTGCTGCGCTTCCGCACCGGCGACATGAGCAGCCGTATCACCGGACAGTGCGGGTGCGGACGGTGGTCTTACCGTCTTACTCCTCTTGTCGGCAGAAAAAACAACATGATCAAGCTGAAGGGTACCACCATATATCCTCCCGCCATTAACGATGTGCTTGACAATACTCCCTATGTAGTGAATTATGTGGTCGAGGTGCGCAACAGTTTCGCGGGCACCGACGAGGTGGTGGTGCGTGTCGGGGTTGCGTCACAGCAGCCGTTTGACGTGATCAAGGATCTCAAGGACCGTTTCCGGTCGCGGATCCGTGTAGCTCCGATCGTCGAGGTGCTGTCGCCCGATGATGTCTACCGGATCAACAATCCGTCAGACAACCGTAAACCGATAAAGTTCATCGATAACCGTCAGAAGAAATAATCATGGCCGCCACTGATTGTGTGATATCCGATTTTGAGAATATAAGACCGTATGTCGACCGGGAGATCCCTGCCGCCATGGAGCGTATAGCCGCGAGCGAGCTTTTTCCTCTGATCGCTTCGTATGTCTTTCCTGACAGGAATATGGAGGAGGTGCGCTCGCAGGTGCGGGGCATTGATTCGATCGGGCGTTTCCAGCATGAGGTGATGTCGGTGGTCAACGAGCAGGTCATACGCCGCAGCATGACGGAGTTCTCTTATGGCGGACTTGACCGTCTCGACCCTTCGCGCAGGTATCTTTTTGTCTCCAACCACAGAGACATAATGCTCGATTCGAGTCTGTTGCAGTATATACTGCATGTCAATGGCCATGAGACCACGGAGATCACTTTCGGCGCCAACCTTATGTGTCATCCTCTTGTGATCGACATCGGACGGTCAAACAAGATGTTTCGTGTCGAACGGGGCGGAAGTATGAAGGATTTCTACAGATCGTCGCTGCTCAATTCTGAATATATACGCCACACCATCACCGGCAAGCGTCAGTCCGTATGGATCGCCCAGCGCAACGGCCGTACCAAGGACGGCATCGACCGGACCGAGCCGGGGCTCGTCAGGATGTTCGCGAGCAGCATGCCGGGTGACAAACTGGCGTCTCTCGCGGAGTTGAATATTGTTCCGGTGTCGGTCTCCTATGAATGGGAGACGTGCGACATTCTCAAGACTCTTGAACTGTATGAGTCGCGGTTTACTAAATATGTCAAGAAGCCTGGCGAGGATCTCAACAGCATCCTCACCGGGATGATATCCGACAAGGGACACGTGCATATCGAGATCTGCGAGCCGATCGGCATGGATGAGTTGGAAGAGTTCGGACATCAGACCAGTCAGGAGTATTTCAAGTCGGTAGCGGCGCTTATCGACCGCCGCATCAATGCAGCGTATCATCTTCATCCGAACAATTACATAGCGTTCGACATGCGTTACGGCACCAAGCGGTATTCGGCAAGATACACCGACGCGCAGAAGGAGAGCTTCTGCGGCAGAATCGGTGAACTCGCCCGATATGAGGACTGCGACCTTGAACTGCTTATGGACATATTTCTCGGCATTTACGCCAATCCCGTCAAGTCACGCTCCAACGCAATATCCTTACAATGAACAGAATCATACTCTGCATATACGACCGTTTCAGAAAGACGCCGGCTCTTGCGTGGGGGCTTTTCCTGAGCATGACCATCTTGCTTCTGGCAGCCCTCTTTACGCTCAGCTACAAGGAGGATATATCTGACTTCCTACCGCTTGACGAGAAAAACCAGACGGCACTCGCCGTCTATCAGGATGTGTCGGGAGCAAACAGGATCTATGCCATTGTCGGTGTCAGCGACACAACGGAGGTCGATCCGCAACTGCTGGCCGACGGTGTGGCTGCTTTCTCTGAGAATGTCGCTCGGGCCGACAGCATGCATTATATCCGCGAGATAGTCAGCGGCATAGATATGGACCGGATGCTCGGAATCGCCGATTATGTCTATGATAACATTCCTTATTTTCTGACTGACAGTGATTATGCACGCATTGACAGCCTGTTGGCGAGTCCCGGTTACGTGTCGCGGCAACTGGCTGAAGACAAAGGGATGCTGATGTTTCCATCCTCAAATGTTCTCGCGTCAAATATAGCGCGTGATCCGCTCAATCTTTTCTCTCCTGTGCTGGGCCGCCTGGGCCGGCAGGGAATGTCGATCGATTTCGAGACCTACGACGGGTGCATACTGACTCCCGACGGCAAGAGGGCTGTGGTTATGATGGAATCGGCGTTCGGAGCAAGCGAGTCGGAGAACAATGCCGCTCTCGTCGGGATGCTCGGCGATGCCCGCGACGCGACTGAAAAGGAGAATCCGGGTCTTGATATCCACATCATCGGAGGTCCGGTGATTGCCGTGGCCAATGCCGACAGGATCAAGAAAGACAGCATTCTGGCCGTGAGTCTTGCCGGAATACTGATCCTGACGCTGCTGATCTATGTGTTCCGCAATGCCCGCAACATATTGCTGATTGTGGTGTCGGTCGGGTGGGGATGGCTTTTCGCCATGGGCGGAATCGCTCTTTTCTATGACTCCGTGTCGGTGATCGTGATCGGCATTGCGTCGGTCATCCTGGGTATCGCTGTCAATTATCCGCTGCATCTCATAGACCATCTGCGCGAGAGCGACCACCCTCGCGCCGCTCTCCGCGAGATAATATCTCCGCTTGTGGTCGGCAATGTCACCACGGTCGGGGCGTTTCTATGTCTTGTGCCTCTTGATGCTCCGGCTCTTCATGATCTCGGACTTTTCAGTTCGCTGCTGCTGGTGGGCACGATTCTGTTTGTGCTTCTTTTTCTGCCGCATCTGGTCAGAACACGCCGGCGCGGTGAAAGAAAGCCTTCTGATCCGAAGCTGATTTCACGCATCGCTTCTCTGTCGCTGGAGAAAAGCCGCTGGGCTGTGTGGTGTGTGCTCCTGCTCACGGTGGTGTTCGCTTATTTCAGTCTGCGCACGGAGTTTGATTCCGATATGCGCAATATCAATTACATGACTCCGGAGCAGAAGGATGACATGGCTTATTTTCAGAGTCTTGTCAATATGTCGGAGGGCAGTGAGGACATTTATGCCGTAAGTTCGGGTCGGACATGGGATGATGCATTGTCTGACGGAAACCGTCTGGCCCCGGTGATCGACAGTCTTGTCTCT
Organism: uncultured Muribaculaceae bacterium; assembly: GCA_947176745.1. Taxonomy (GTDB): domain Bacteria; phylum Bacteroidota; class Bacteroidia; order Bacteroidales; family Muribaculaceae; genus Lepagella. The sequence goes on along the minus strand of CAMWRV010000031.1, from coordinate 2,167 downwards.
GCAGGGACTGTGGCTGTGCGTGACCATGCTTCGGCTTTTCTTGTTCCCGCTTCTGTCAGAAAAGAGAGACTCGCTAAATGGAACAGTTTCATAAACCGTCATGCCGGCATACTTGGCCACGATTTGCCGGAGGCCGCCCGGAAGGAGGGTTTCAGTGAGGGAGCGTTTTCGGCTTTCGATGATCTGATCGCCGGCGAATATGAAGAAAAGGATTTTGATGATTTCCGGGAATTCATATCGACTGTTTATGCCGGCTCTCTGAGCGAGGACAGCGGCACGGGCCGCAAATCGGTGGTCAGGGTTCTCTCTGTGCCGACGGCACGGGTCGGTGAGGTCAAGGAAATACTGGAGCGGGAGGGGAGCGACAGCGATATTTTCTTCGATGTCGCCTCCATGAACGGCTCGATAGCCGATACGTTGTCTGATGACTTCAACTATATCGGTTTTGCATGCGGTTGCATCGTCTTCATTTTTCTCTGGATTTCGCTCGGGAGTGTCGAACTTGCCATTGTCTCTTTCCTTCCGATGGCGTTCAGCTGGATATGGATTCTCGGCATAATGGGAATGCTCGGCATGAAGTTCAATATTGTCAATGTCATTCTCGCCACTTTCATTTTCGGTCAGGGCGACGACTATACGATCTTCATGACCGAAGGTCTCTCCTATGAACTGGCTTACAGAAAGAAGGTGCTCGCTTCTTACAAGAACAGCATAGTGGTTTCGGCTCTGATTATGTTTATCGGCATCGGCACGCTTCTGTTTGCCCGGCATCCGGCTCTGAGGTCTCTCGGCGAGGTGACGGTGGTCGGAATGCTTTCGGTGGTGCTTATGGCCTATCTCTTCCCGCCGCTGGTGTTCAACTGGCTTGTGAAGCGCGGTGGCAAGCTGAGATACAGGCCGATAACGCTCGGGAAACTGCTTCGCAGCGTAGTTTCGGCCGCAGTGCTATCCGTCCAGATCGCGTGTGCTTACATTCTCGGAATTATATTTTTCGCATTTAGACGCCATCCTTCGGAGGCTGCGCGCCGGCGGTTCAGGAGGTATGTGTGCTCGGCTGCGCGTTTCGACGTGCGCCACCTGCCCGGCATTCGCCTCGTTTACAGAAACGAGAGTGCTGAGGATTTCTCTCGGCCCGCTGTAGTAACCGGCAACTGCCGGTCAGTTCCAGGCATTGTCTGTCTGTTGTCATTGACTCCCGAAATCGTGTTCGTTTCGGATATCCCGCTTGCGGCAAGTCCGGTAATCGGCAGGGTTCTGAAATGGTGCGGTTTCATGACGATATCAGATGGATTCGACCTTACTGTGGAGCGTGTCCGGTCTCTCGTCGCGGAAGGCCGCAGTATCGCGGTTCTTACGGAGCAGGATAGTGCCGGTGAGAAATGTGACAGTGAGTTGCCGTTCAGACTTGCCGACGCCCTCAGTCTTGATGTGGTGCCTGTCGTAATTGAGGGGCTGTCGCGTATCATGCCCGACGGAGGATGCATAGTGGCCGGAGGGGTACTTTATATCGGTGTATGCCGCCGGATTTATTCGGCATCTCTTGCTGAAATGGGCGATGTGGCGAATCAGACATTGGTGACGGCAGAATTGATCCGTAAGCGTTTGGAAGAGGCGCGTCTGAGCATATCGGATGTTGAAGATATAATTCCGGTTGTCTACGACCGTTATCTATACAAGGGACGAGACATAGAGGTGAGTGCTCGGAAGACTCTCGGATTCCTGCGTCGTCATTCAGAAGAGTTGCGGAAAACGCGAGGATGTGACTCGGTCTTTGTGTGCGATTCGGCCTGTCAGGGGGAACTCGCATTACTTCTGTCGGTGATGTCTCCTGACTCACGGATCATTTGTGCCGTGCGGGATCATGAATCGCGGATTGTGCTTGAAGGATGCGCAAAGGATTTTGCTCCGAATCTCACGATCGCCGACGGAAGCTCTGCCGATCTGAGTCTATTGTCGGATACGTGCCGGATTGATCTCGGCAGGTCTGCCGGCGGCACCCTTGAGTTGAATATGACAATTTGATTAAGACATTTTTGCGGGATGGGGTCTAAGAAGTTGACACTAAGTGCGCAATTAATTATTGATTGAATATTTATTAAGTTGGATATTTATTAAGTAGGGTGTTCAGTTCTATGTTCCAAAATTAACTCGCATTATTGAGAGTCTT
>CAMWRV010000030.1 GCA_947176745.1 uncultured Muribaculaceae bacterium | reverse complement strand
GAAGTTGTTTAAACTAATTTACGAAACCTAAGAAGTGTTTAAAATTGTTTCTTAATGGCAATCTTTATTAATCTTTTGGGCATCTTTGACCTCTCTCATCGGCACCAACCGAAAGGTTGCTGCCTCTTCGACAGGCCAAATCTGCTCCAAAATATTAATAAATCTTACCATTAAAATTAGTTTAAACAACTTCAATGATTTTTTACAAAATTAATCAAAAAAAGTTACTTTTACATCTGATGCTGTCATGATTTTTGCTAATTTTGTTTCAGATTATGTAAGTGTTCAAATTATCATGGCAAAACAGGAATACATAGAGAAAAACCGCAAATGGATTCAGGAGAAATCTGAAGAACCGGGAGTCGCAGCTCTCGACAAAGGCGTTTATTACAAGGTTATCCGTAAAGGCAAGGGGGGAGTGCATCCCAACAGGGGGAGTGTCGTGACGGTCCATTATGTCGGCAAGACGATCAACGGCAAGACTTTCGACAGCAGCAGGGGTGGAGTCGCTCCGGCATTCCGTCTTCGCGACCTGATTCCGGGGTGGATTATCGCCCTTCAGCAGATGTCGCCGGGCGACAGATGGGAGGTCTACATACCGGCCGAACAGGCATATGGAAAGATGAACCAGCCCGGTATACCCGGCGGCTCTGCGCTTATATTCGACATAGAACTGGTATCGGTTTCCTGAGTCAGATGGAATTTTCATTTTGCCCCGACTGTGGGGCGAGGCTGGAGCGACGAGACCTCGGCGACGAGAAGGGTGTCGCGTGGTGTGAGAGTTGCGGGCGTCCATGGTTCGCGGTGTTTCCGGTAGCGGTCATCGCTCTTGTCTACAATGACAGCGGCGAGGTTCTGCTGCTCCGACAGAATTATATATCGACTGAATTCCACAATCTTGTCTCCGGTTATGTAAAACCGGGAGAGGATGCGGAATCATGCGTGGTAAGGGAGATAAAGGAGGAGACCGGACTTGAAGTTGACAGGGTGCGCCTGATCTTTACTGACTGGTTTGCGAAAAAGGAAATGATGATGATCGGTTTTTTCGCCCATGCAGCATGTAGTAAGCTCGAACTGTCATCAGAAGTGGATTCGGCCGAGTGGGTGGAGGCTTCTCTGATCAAAGAACTTCTGAGTCCGCGGCCGGGGTCTACGTCTCGCCGACTTGCTTTGTGTTTCCTCAATGAACGGGAGGCTTGATAAAAAATTAATAAAAAATATCCAAAAACTTGCAAAACTCCTGCGAAATGTTTTAATTTGCAATAGGAAGATGTGTCAAGGTGTACAATTTGTGCCTTGACAATACAATAAGTATATCATTTCTAAAAAATCAATCATATGAAGAAACAGTTACTTCTTATGTCTGCCGCAGCTCTTGCATCCGGATTTGCAATGGCCGCACCGCAGACCGTGACTTTCAGTGCCTCGCCGCTGACTCCTCCCAATACGGCCGCGGCGGAAAATGTAAGAGCATATGCCGCCGGAGAGAACCCTTACGTAGTCTTCTCCAAGGCACTTGAGCCAGAGGCCGAGTGGGTGGAGGCTTCTCTGATCAAAGAACTTCTGAGTCCGCGGCCGGGGTCTACGTCTCGCCGACTTGCTTTGTGTTTCCTCAATGAACGGGAGGCTTGATAAAAAATTAATAAAAAATATCCAAAAACTTGCAAAACTCCTGCGAAATGTTTTAATTTGCAATAGGAAGATGTGTCAAGGTGTACAATTTGTGCCTTGACAATACAATAAGTATATCATTTCTAAAAAATCAATCATATGAAGAAACAGTTACTTCTTATGTCTGCCGCAGCTCTTGCATCCGGATTTGCAATGGCCGCACCGCAGACCGTGACTTTCAGTGCCTCGCCGCTGACTCCTCCCAATACGGCCGCGGCGGAAAATGTAAGAGCATATGCCGCCGGAGAGAACCCTTACGTAGTCTTCTCCAAGGCACTTGAGCCAGAGGCTGCCTACACTCTCAACAATATGCCTTCGCGTGCTACGGTCTATCTGGCCGCTGAAATGTCAGTTGCCGATCAGCAGCCTTACATTGGCTGCACCATCACATCGGTCAATGTAATGGCTGGTTCAGGACCTAACAATGGCAGTTTCCCCGTAAACACGGTGTATGCATTTGTTACCGATGAGCTTAATGCCGTGCCTACAGAAAAGACTCAGGGCACGATCAGCACCACTCCCTTCTCTGTCACTTCTATCGAACTTGACAATCCTGTCGAGATTACTGGCGACAAGCCGCTTTATTTCGGCTACTATTTCGCCTATACTTCAGCTCGTCCGAGCTACTTCCTTCCCACAGACAACGTCAAGACTCCCTCGACTTCAAATAATACTCTTGTGGCATATACCGAGAAGGTTACTGATGCTCCAAACTATGTGAATTACTCAGATCAGACTCCCGGTTCTCTTTGTGTGTCGATGAATGTTTCCGGAGACAATCTTCCTGAGAATCTCGCTGCGATGACAGGAGTCAGCGTACCTTCATATATGTCGGGTGCCAACATGTCGTATGAAGTCCGTGTCAAGAACAACGGCGCGAATGACCTCACTTCCGCAACTATCCGCACCGAGATTTCTAATGGCAAGTCATATGAGAGCACTGTCGAAATCAGCCAGCCGGTGGTGCCGGGAGAATACCGCACGCTGACAGTCTCTGATGTCCCCAACGAGAGCACCGGTGTGTATTATCTCACCACAACTCTTACGGCAGTCAACGGTGTGGCGCTTGGCAATCCCGCTTCCGTTACTTCGATTTATGGTTCATATCCTCAGGGGTATACCCGCCGTCCGGTCATGGAGGAGGCTACCGGCACTTGGTGCGGCTGGTGTCCTTCCGGCATAGTGATGATGGAGACTCTTGCAGAGTCGTATCCCGACTGGATACGCATCGCAGTGCATAACGGCGACAGAATGGCGGTGGCATCCTACAATCAATTCGTCAATGAATATGTGCCTGGATTCCCTTACGCCCTGGCTAACCGTGCCATAGGCGTGTATCCTACCAGTGTGACCTCTCAGACATATGTTGAACTGAACAATATGTTCACCAAAGACCCCGCTTATGCCGAACTCTCATTCGAAGCTACATGTTCTGAAGACCAGAAAGAGGTTGAAGTCACTTGTGAGACTGAAGTATGCTGCGAGGTGCAGGTGCCCCATCGTCTGGCGTTCGTGATTGTCGAAGACAACGTAGGCCCATATTCGCAGTCCAATTATTATGCCGGCGGAGGACAAGGTCCGATGGGTGGCTTTGAAAACGAGGGATCTTCGTTTACGACATATTTCGATGATGTGGCCCGCCTTCTTGTCGGTTATCCCGGAATCGAGAATTCTCTCCCTACTCAGATGAATGCCGGTGAGAAATATACTTACAACCTCAATATGTCGGTGGCCAATGTGACCAACAGCTGGTTCCGCGTTGTTGCCATGCTGGTCAACATGGAGAGCGGCGAGATCATGAACGCGCAGGAAAAAGTTGTCTACAAAGACAATGGTGCCGGCGTCGAGGGTGTGGCCTCCGACAACGCCATCGTTATCAAGGGCGGATTCGGCGAGGTGATCGTATCGGGCGCGCACAACGTGGCAGTCTTTACGCTTGATGGCCGTCGTGTCGCCGAAACCGGACTGGCAGCCGGCGTCTACATTGTCAAAGCTGACGGTGTGAGCGGCAAAGTAGTCGTTAAATAATACTTTTATCGGCATTCTCCGGAATGCACTCACTGATAATGCGGGGCGGGATCTTCGGATTCCGCCCCGTTCTCTTTTGCGGCAGGACAATAATTTTTTATCCAGTTCAGTTATTACTGATGGGGGATTGATCCGCTCTCAATTGAAGCTTATCCCCGCATGACATGATATAGGATCTTATCACATTATTGCCCTTGAATACAGGATTACACTATAACCTAAATTTGCCCGAAGATCTATCTTCAATTCTTGAGCAGGATTTCTGGATGCTCGAGAACGTCAGTCCTGTCATGCTCAGTTCGCTGAGCGAGCCGGTGAAATTTGCCGCTACAACATGGATCATCGTCTTCAACGGCTCAGGACGCGCCGACATCAACCTCGTCACTCACGAGATTACAGCCCCTGTCCTCGTCTCGGTGAAAAGCACGCAGATCATGCAGCCCACCTATTTCAGCCCCGATTTCAACGCTACGGTGATAGTGATGTCAAAACGGTTCAGCGAGAGCCTGTTTCTTTTTCTTAACAGCTCTCCGTTCGCTGCCATATCCTCGCGCCATCCGGTGGTGGATATCCCAGCCGACATCGTGCCGGATTTCGAGGAGTTCATCAGATCGACGCGCAGCATAATGTCAGACACCTCGAATCCATATGGCTCGCAGGCTCTGCTTTACAACATGCTCCTCTTCATGCACCGTTCATGCTACAAATGCTATGAACCCTTCAAGGATGAGATAGTGTCGCGTCAGGGCAGAATGTCCGACCAGTTTCTATCACTCGTCCAGCAGAACTTCCGCAAGGAGCGTTTCCTTGATTTCTACGCCTCTAAACTTGAAGTCACCCCGAAGCATCTGTCGCGCACCATCAAGAAGCAGACCGGATTCACAGCCGTGGAGTGGATCGAGCGTTATGTGATACTTGAGGCAAAGGTTCTGCTCAAATCCTCGAACCTGAACATACAGCAGATCGCCGACGAACTCAATTTTCCGTCGCAGTCTTTTTTCGGAAAATATTTCAAGAAAATCACCGGTCTGTCGCCAAAGGAATTCCGAAACTCCTGAGCCGGCATACGCCCCTCTTCAGACCCTTGTTCAAAGATTTCATCAAGTTCTCTGCCGTGTGGAGAATAGATCTGATTCAAATCGTCCGTACCGGACGATTTTTTTATTTTATTATCCGAGATTACATAAATTTTTTTAATTTTGCAATCATAATTCCAAAACTGCTCCGGCAGCCAAAGTCTGACACCATGAAATCAGGAAATTCCTTTAAAAACAAATATCTTGTACTGATAGCCCATGTAGGGGCACTCCTGACTGCATCGGCATGGGGATCATCGTTTCTCAGCACAAAGGTTCTGATGGAAAGCGGCGGTTTCACTCCGGTCGAAATGTATGTCTACCGTTTCCTTGCAGCCTATCTGGTGCTTCTGCTTTTCACTTTCAGAAACATCCGCTCGAAGTCCTGGCGCGACGAACTGACGTTTCTTTTGTGCGGAGTGTGCGCCGGTTCACTTTATTTCATCACCGAGAACTATGCCCTCCGGCTTACTACCGCCGGTAACGTCTCTCTTCTCGCATCGATATCTCCGATTTTCACGACTATTCTTGTGGCAGTGATGTACCGCCAGCGCATACAGCCCGGCGTGATGATCGGCTCGGTCGTATCCTTCATCGGAGCCGGATGCATCATATTCAGCCACGGCGAAAGCATTGAGTTCCGCCCTACGGGCGACCTGCTCGCAATCTCGGCATCATTCTCCTGGGCTATCTACACTATGGCCATAAAGCGCGTCCTGCCGCTATATAACGGCTTTTTCGTGACCCGCAAGCTTTTCTTCTACGGCGTGATAACCGCAGTGCCCCTGATGTTTGTCAATCCGTCTCCTTCCCACCTGCATCTTCTCTGGAATTTCGCAGAGCCGCAGTACATAATGAATTTCCTCTTCCTCGTTCTGATATGTTCTCTCGCCGCATACCTCATCTGGAATGAAGTGATGAGGATTCTCGGCCCTGTCTCGACAAACAATTATCTCTATCTTCAGCCGCTCGTGACAATGATCGCCGCATACTTCATACTCGGCGAAAACATCTACCTGCTTGGCTACGTGGGCTGCGTGCTCATAATTGGTGGCCTTGTGTATTCCGACAAGTGTCCCTCGGGACGCCTCATGCGAAAGCAAAACTGACGATGAGTGCATCGCAACCGGATAGAACCCTATAAAAATATCGCGCATCAGGTGTAAAAGCCCGATGCGCGATATTCGTTCGTGATATTCGTGATTGTGTGGTCATTCCTCGGGAAGAGGCTCGAAATCTTCCTTGCCCACTCCGCAGACCGGACATGTCCAGGAAGCCGGTATATCTTCGAAAGGAGTGCCGGGGGCAATTCCCCCTTCGGGATCGCCTGTTTCAGGGTCGTAGACCCAGTCGCACACAGTGCAGATGTATTTTTTCATAGTCTCGAATTATTTGGTTGTAAACTCGGTGTTTTATTTCTATAAACGGACTCGGCCTGCGAATGTTCATTATTTTGAGGCAGGAACATGTTTCAGAGTCTGAATCGGAAGACTGTCCGGATAGATTCGGATAGAGGTGCGGTGCATTGCGGTAGTTTTTTGCATCAACGATTTGCAAATCTCGCGCCCAAGTGCTATATTTGCTGATGATATCCGGGAACCAGCCGGATACGAAACATAATACAGAAGAATACAAACAGATACAACAACCTTAAATTAAGACAACCATGGCAAAAGTAAAACCGTTCAGAGGTGTCCGTCCTCCCCGCGAGCTCGTAGAGGAAGTGGCATCACGACCCTACGACGTGCTCAACTCGGAAGAGGCCCGCAAGGAAGCCGAAGGCAATGAGAAGAGCCTTTATCACATCATCAAGCCGGAGATTGATTTCGCTCCCGGATTCGATGAGCATGATCCCGCCGTATACGACAAGGCGGTCGAAAACTTCCGTATGTTCCAGGAAAAGGGATGGCTCGTTCAGGATTCAGCCGAGAATTATTATATTTATGCCCAGACAATGGACGGACGCACTCAGTATGGCTTTGTAGTAGCCGCATGGGTGCCCGATTACATGGAGGGGCGCATCAAGAAGCATGAGCTTACCCGCCGCGACAAGGAGGAAGACCGCATGAAGCATGTGCGCTGCAACAACGCCAACATCGAGCCTGTCTTCTTCGCGTTCCCCGACAATGAACGTCTTGAGCAGATCATCCGCGAGGTGACTGCCGCAGAACCGGAATATGACTTCGTCGCTCCCGACGGTTTCGGTCACACTCTCTGGGTGATCGACAAGCCGGAAACTATTGCCGAGATAACCGCCGAGTTCGACAAGATTCCCTCTCTCTACATTGCCGACGGGCATCACCGTTCTGCCGCCGCCGCTCTGGTCGGCAACGAGAAGGCTCAGAACAATCCCGACCACCGTGGCGACGAGGAATACAACTACTTCATGGCCGTGGCATTCCCGGCATCACATCTCAAGATCATCGACTACAACCGTGTGGTGCGCGACCTCAACGGGCTCACCCCCGATGAATTCCTTGCCCGTGTGGCGGAGAATTTCGATGTCGCTGAAATGGGAGAGGAGATATACCATCCCGCGGCTCTGCATAACTTCTCTCTCTATATGGGAGGACGCTGGTATTCGCTCACGGCAAAACCAGGCACATACGATGACTCTGACCCTATCGGCGTCCTTGACGTAACGGTGTCATCCGATCTTATCCTCCGCGACATTCTCGGCATAACCGACCTCCGCTCCGACAAGCGTATAGACTTCGTCGGCGGAATCCGTGGCCTTGAGGAACTGAAGCGCAGGGTTGACAGCGGCGAGATGGCTATGGCTCTCGCTCTCTATCCTGTAACTATGGACCAACTCATTGATATCGCCGATACGGGCAATATCATGCCTCCGAAGACTACGTGGTTCGAGCCTAAGCTGCGTTCGGGGCTTGTGATACACAAGCTTGACTGAACCGGTCTGAACGGCCCGCACCCGTGTGTGGACAAATGTTGATATGAAGAAAACTACAATAACAAGCCTTTTGACGGTCGCGGCGGCTATGATGCCCGCCGCGGCCTTTCCGTGTACATCCGCGATTGTCGCCGCCTCGGCCAATCCTTCGGGCAGGCCGCTGCTGTGGAAGCACCGCGACACGAGCACTGTCGACAACAAAGTGGAATATGTTGCACCCTCAGGCGGCCGGTTCGGATATGTGGCGCTCTTCAACGCTGCCGACCGCGAGCTGCGTGAAGCATGGATGGGAATGAACGACGCCGGATTCGCAGTGATGAACACCGCGTCTTACAATATAAAAGACGACCGTGTGCCTGCCCGGAAGATGGACAAGGAGGGAATTCTTATGACCAAGGCACTCCAGACGTGTCGCACTGTCGATGATTTCGCACGTCTTCTCGATTCTTATCCGCGTCCGATGGGTGTAGAGGCTAATTTCGGAGTCATAGACGCATGTGGCAATGGAGCTTTCTTCGAGACCAACAACCACTCTTATGTAAGATTCGATCTATCCGACCGGACCGACGGAGTGCTTGTCCGCACGAACTACAGTCATTCAGGACGCAGCAATGAGGGTTACGGGTTCATTCGCGAGGCCAATGCCAACTGTCTGCTCACCCCCTATATCGAGGAGAAGGCGGTGACTCCCGAAGTGCTCACCGAGGTGGTAAGCCGCACTTTCTATCATGATCAGAAGAAGAAAGACTTCACCCTTGGTTCTGACAGCCGGGTGTTGGATCAGGATTTCATTCCCCGTTACAAATCGACGGCGACAATTGCAGTAGAGGGTTGCCACCCTCTGGAGCATCCTGATTCGGTCACTCCCGGATTTGTCGCCGACCAGTACATAATGTGGACCGGAATCGGGTATCCGCCGGTTGCGGAGATCCGGGCGGTGAGATGTTCTGCCGACGGAGTCCCTGCCGAACTTACAGGCTCGCTCCCCGACGGGCATTCAGCTCTTGGCGACAAGGCAAAAAGAATGCGCGACGAGATCTTTTCTGCCGGAAAAGGCAATGACGACAGGTATCTCGACATAACAAGACTTTACAACGAAGAGGGTACCGGCTATGCGCAGCAGGCCATTACCCGCAACAGACAGACCTATAGACTTGAAAAATTACGAAGAGATGGAAGATGACGGATTATCGAAAGTTTTGCCTGTACTTAATCCATGTGAGTTCCCGAGATATAAGGTAATGAAAAGTCGCGAATTCAAGATGGATCAGCGGGATTTCGCACGAGAACTGATTTTCCGCTGCGGCGGCTGGTGGCTTCTTGCTCTTTCGGTAGTGGCTGTGGCTGGTCTTGTGGCGGGCATAACTGTCGATATCGGATGGTTCATCATCGGTCTGATGGTCTTCTTTATCGTCACTCCTCTCGCGCTCGCTTTCCTCTACTATTTTTACGGACTTCGCAAGGAGTTCTATGTCAATACGGTGCCGCACCGGATCATCGTTGACGAAGAGGGGATAACGACTGTCATGCGCCTCTCTGATCCTGAGGATGCAGGCAACCCGGCAGAGGAGGATGGTGACGAACGGCCTGTGCGTGAGCGCAAGGAGTTTTTCAGCTACTCGATGATGAAGGACTGTCTCCCCGGGCACGGCGCGTTTATCGTCACTTTCAAGAAATCGTCAAAGGGCTTTATCTGGTTTCCGATAACTGCTTTCGGCGCGCCCGACAATGTGGAGTTCGCGCTTGATCTCATTTACAACGCCATACTTCCCCCATATGTAAATCCTGAGTCATGAGGATCCTAAAAGATACAAACAAGAAATACTGCTTCATCATGGACATGGAGGTCCGTGATTACGAACTCGACTGCGAGCAGATTGTCAATAATGCCAACTATCTGCATTATATGGAGCATACGCGCCATAAATTCTGCAAGGATGCCGGGCTTTCTTTCATCGAGATGCACAATCAGGGCATTGATGCTGTGGTCCGCAAGATCGAAGTCGAGTACAAGACGTCGCTCCGTGGCGGCGACAGTTTCCTTAGTTGTCTGCGCCTTGAGCGAAAGGGGCCGAGATTCATATTTCATCAGGATATTCTGAAACCCAACGGTGATGTATGCGCCGAAGGGATCGTGACGGTGGTCGTTCTCAAAGACGGAAAACTTTCCAGAGGCGACGAGCTTGCGGCGGTGTTCGGCCGGTATATCCGATAGTCTCCCGTGGTTAAGTAAGTGTTCATGCTGATGGATACGGAACTTCTGCACAAGGTGGCTCTCTCCATGATGCCGCATGTCGATGCCGCGCTGGCCAGGGTCATGTCGGAGTCGGGAGTCTCGCCATCGGCATTCTTCACGCTGGAGCCTCGGGAATTGTCTTCACGTCTCGGACTGACGCTGAAGTTCGACAGCGCCTGTCGCGACGAAGCCATGTTCAAGGCGAGACGCGAACTTGATTTCATGGAGCGCCATTCTGTCAGGGCTCTTTATCTGTACGATGACGATTATCCGTTTCTTCTGCGCGAGATCCCTGATGCACCTGTGCTGCTCTATGTGCTTGGAAACACAGATCTTAACGCCCATCCCGTATTGAGTCTTGTCGGCACACGACGGTGCACTCCCTATGGTGTCGGCTTCTGTCGGTCGCTCGTGTCGGATCTCGCTCCCTACCTGCCGTCGGCAATGGTCATAAGCGGGCTTGCATATGGAATCGACGCGGCTGCCCACACTGCCGCTCTTGACAATGGTCTTGTCACCGTGGCCGTGCTGGCGCATGGTCTTGACATGATATATCCTGCGGCCCACCGCGATCTTGCCCGGAGGATTCTTTCGACCGGCGGCGCTCTTGTGTCTGAGTATCCTGTCGGCACGCGTCCTTTTCAGGGTCGGTTTCTGCAGCGCAACCGAATTGTGGCCGGCATGAGCGAGGTCACGTTTGTGGCCGAGTCGGAAGTCAAGGGGGGTGCGATGAGCACTGCCAATCAGGCTTTCTCATATTCGCGCGAGGTGGTGGCGTTGCCGGGCCGTGTTTCCGATGTGTCAAGTTCCGGATGCAATCTGCTGATTGCACGAAACAAGGCTCATATATTCACCTCCGTGCCCGATGTCATGGAACTCATGGGATGGAAGCCCGAGATAATGGGTCATCAGGTGCAGGTCGGCTCCCCCCGGCTGTTTCCTGAACTTGAAGGTGACTCGGCAAAGGTCTTTCAGTGTCTGCAGGCATCCGGATGTCCGATGTCGGTCGACGAGATCCACGTCGCCACGTCGCTCTCTGTGCCTTCGCTTATGGCGTCTCTTACAGAACTTGAATTCGACGGAATCATAGTCAGACTCCCCGGGGCAAGATATGAACTTGCATAAGGATTCTATGGATAAGTAAGTGCTGAAATATCCCGTTTTCAGACCCGAATATTATTTTTTGGGGGGGATGGGGTCTCAGTCATCTTTATCTTATCATTTTTTGTTATAATTTAGAGTGCGGCTTGCCGCATGATTTTCACCATACTTTTAATTTAAATAAATAAATAAGCAATATGGAAGAACGCGTTATACCGGCTTCCGAGCTGATCATCAATGGCGACGGCTCGGTGTTTCACATTCACCTGCGTCCGGAACAGGTCTATGACAACATAATCTTTGTCGGCGACCCCGGACGTGTCGATATGGTTGCGTCTATGTTCGACTCTGTCGATTATGAGGTTTCGTCGCGTGAGTTTCACACCATCGGCGGCCGTTACAAAGGGAAACCTGTCATGGTGATCTCGCACGGCATCGGCCCCGACAACATTGAGATAGTCGTGACCGAACTCGATGCGCTTGTAAATGTGGATTTCAATACCCGAAAGGTGAAGAAAGAGCATCGCACGCTCAATATCGTCCGTATAGGCACTTCCGGATCTCTTCAGGAGGATCTGCATATCGGAGACTTCGTGATTGCCGAGAAAGGCATGGGGTTCGACGGCATACTCAATTTTTATGCCGACCGCGACAAGGTCTGTGATCTTGAGTTCGAGAGAAAATTCTGTGAGCACACGCAGTGGAGAGCCGGATGGGCGGCTCCCTATACCGTCGATGCGGATACGGAACTTGTGGAGCGTATCGGTCGCGACGACATGGTCCGTGGTTACACTATCGCGGCTGTCGGTTTCTATGCACCCCAAGGCAGGGAGGTCAGGCTTCCTCTTGCCGATCCGCATCTTAACGAGAAGATCGAGAGCTTCCGCTATAACGGTCGCCCGATCACCAATTTCGAGATGGAGTCCGCCTGCCTGCAGGGTATGGCCAAACTGCTCGGGCACAAGGCCATGACCGTATGCTGCATTATCGCCGAACGCCGCGCGACCAATGCCGACACCGATTATAAGCCAAAGGTGCGCGAGCTTGTTTCGACAGTGCTCGACCGACTTGTTTGATAAGTGTAAGTAATCAAATTTAATTTATACACTTACTGTCGTTTAAATTTGAACATTTACTTATAATTTTTAAATTATAATGATATGGGTACAGTCAATTTCAAAGGAAATCCGATGAATCTTCTGGGCGGCCTGCCGGCCGAGGGTGCATACGCCCCTCCGTTCACTCTCGCTGCTCAGGATCTTTCTGACATAACCCTTGAGTCGTTCAGAGGCAAGAGGGTAGTGCTTAACATTTTTCCAAGTCTCGACACGGATGTGTGTGCCGCGTCTGTGCGCCGGTTCAATGTCGAGGCGGCTTCGCTGCCCGATACAAAGGTTCTTTGCGTATCGATGGATCTGCCGTTCGCTGCCGCCCGCTTCTGCACAGTCAATGGCATAAGCAATGTCATGACCGCTTCCGGATTCAGATCCGATTTCGGAGAGGATTACGGCGTGATGATAGCCGACGGCCCGCTACGCGGTCTCTATGCGCGTTGTCTTGTCGTGATTGACCGCGACGGCAAGGTGCTCGGAGTCTCTCTCTGCAACGAGACAACCGATGAACCGGACTACGGCTTCGCTGCCCGTCTGTTGTCTGACGGCAAATAGGGGTCCAAACCAGAATTACAAACAAAAACGTCAGTTCCGTTTTTCGGAACTGACGTTTTCTGTTTATTATCAGCTGGAGTGGATTATCTCACCGCTTCCTTGCTGACCTTGTTGCCTCGGCGCACGATGTAGATGCCGGGAGCGGGATCTGCCACACGGATGCCCTGAAGGCTGTAATACTCCGGTTCGGCATCTTCTGCACATTCAATCGAGCCTACCGAGGTGGGCGTGATCGAAAGAAGTTTGCCGACACGTGCGGGCGCATAGGTGATAACATCCTCATCTTCCTTCTCCTGCGACGAACTCGGATCCTGAGAATATGAACCGTTTACGTTGTCGAAATATGAAGGATCGTAGGGAGTGCCGCCCACAGGACTTGTTCCGTACTTGTCGCAATACATCACGCCTATACCTGTGTTGCGGATGTAGTCGGCAGTGATGCCGAGAAGCGAGAGGGGAAGCTTGAACTCATAGAACGTATGGGCCGAGTCGTCGATCTCGCTGCGCAGGTCAATGAAGCCTTCGTTGCCGAGAAGGGCGGAAGGATCCGATCCGAACGGCTGACCCCAGATATTCTGGATCGAGGGGTGAAGTCCGTCTGTATAGCCATAGAAGTTGGCGGGTACGGTCTTGCAGTAAGCCGCGTCATACGATGCGTGGCCGTCGGGTGTGGGGAGGAAAAATCCGGGAGTGCCGACACCTGGCTTTGTCGAGCACATAAGCACTGCGTCTACGCCGTTGTCGAATTTAGCTCCTTTGTTCTGGTCGTTCCAGATCGGTCCCGTGCCGTTGATATAGCCGTCGAAGCTCTTCTCAGGGTCGAGGTCGAATGCCCAGAACATGTGGCCGTCCATGTTGTACGGCTTTGATTCGCCGGGCTGTTTTCCTTCGCCATAGATATCCCATACGGTATATACGAACTGCACGCCGAGATAGAGATTGTCGTCATCATATGCGGCATAGATCGAATATGAGTCAACGACAGGACGCTCATGAAGACCCTTGAACGCCTGGGCTATGTCGCGGGCCACACCCTGTGCGATAAGTTCGTCGGCTGTCCAGTTGCTCATCGCGTTGGTTGCGGGGTGTCCGCTGACTGCGATCGTCTTGTTGGTGCCGGTCTTGCCGTCGGGATTGACCTTGTAGTAGTCTGTGATAAGATTGTTCGAGGGCTGCGGCTGCGGACCGGGTGTCGAACTCTTTGTGAAAGTATAGGTCACGATGTCGCCGGCTGTGCCGTCGCTTCCGATGCCGATGGCCTTGAGGGTGGTCGTCTCCGTGAATGAGAGAGTTGACGAGTAGCGGTTGCTTGAGGCTGAAGGTGTGGTGCCGTCGGTCGTGTAGTAGATCGTGGCTGTCGCAGGCGTAACGCTGAGTGTGACGCTCACGGAAGATGCGAATGTACCGCCTGCGGGCGATGCCTTCACCACAGGTTTCTCTACGGGATCATCGCCGGCTTCGCTGTATACACCCTCGTCAGTCACCTGACCCTTGTTGCCGGACGCTCCCTTGTAGATATGCTTTGCAACAGGTTTCTGAGTGTAGTCGGCTGTCTGGCTGCTGCCGGTGCTGTTGCAGAAAAGGAATCCTTCAAGACCGGAGATGTCATCTGTAAATGTGTATTTCCACACATTGTCGGCAACCTTGGTCATCGGTGTGCCGGGCCACGAGGTGTTCGGCTGGCTCCAGTAATGGATGTTGACGCTGTTCCAGTTTGTATTGGAATTGTCGTAATATATCGTCGTGCTTCCGTCGGGATCCGGAGTCGGGTCTGGATCCGGATCTGGACCCGGGCCGGGTGTGATGCCGTCGTTGTAGATCACCGCGATGCCGCTCGCGCCGACATTGCCGCTGATTGTAGTGGATGTCACGGTGAATGTCGAGCCGCTGACACGGTCGGTGTATGTTCCGGCAGGGCAGTAGCTGCCGCCGTTCTTGACAGACACGTTTCCGCTCCCTTTCATCACGATCACGGCGCCACCGTCCTGACGTGTCACGCAGAATGTGTTGGATGCCGCCTCACACCAGTCTTTCTTGCCCGACATTACATTGCGGAACTTGTTGACTTCGGCGATATGCTTGCCTGTGAATGCGGTCGAGCCCTTGGCGATCTTGATGTTGTTGAATCCTACAGTATTGGGACGCGACAGATAGAGTGCCGTGGCACCGTTGCGGCATGCGTATGACGCATAGGCGCGGTCGATCACACTCTGGTCTACATTCTGCGACCATTCGTCGTTTGAATATGTGTCGTGGCTTTCACCCCAGTACACGAGTTTCGTGTCTGACACTCCCTCGTCGACCGCCCATGCGCCGCCGTAGCCGTAGGGTATGCCGCCGTTTTCCTTGGCTGCGCCGTTGCAGTATTTGTTGTCGGTCACCGACATGTAGTTGGTATACTCCTTTATGATCGACTGGTCGGGACCCGGAGCGTCAAGTATCTCGCCGTAGTGGTACATGCCGGGAACAGAAGTCACCGTACTCCAGAAAGCGCATCCCTCAGAAGGGAGTCCGATATGCTTGGCCGCATCCCAGCGGATACCGCTCACACCGAGTGATTTCAGTTTCTCTACATAAGCCTTGGCTCGTGCGCACACTTCGGTATCTTCCGAATTGATGTCGCCGTAGTCTCCGAGCTGGCCGTGCGTGATGGAGTAGCGGTCGCCATAGTTGATAGTGCCGTTCCAGCGTACGCGTCCGTTCGAGTCCCACCATGTGTCGTGATAGCCGGCTGTCTTGTCAACGTGGTTGGCCACGACATCGACTATGATCTTGATGCCGTATTCGGCAGCTGCGGTGCAGAGATCCTTGAGATCCTGTTCGGAACAGAACGACGATGTCTTGAATGCCAGGTCATAGGGACGGTAAAGGTCATGCCACGATGAACCGGTCTTGATGTCGCCGCGCTGGAGGGGTGATAACTGAACTGAACCGAATCCTGCGGCTGCGATGCTGGGAAGTGCCGCCTTGATTTCAGATGCCGGCCAGTTGAAGCAGTGAAGGATGTTTCCTTCCTGGATGCCGGAGGGCAGACCGTAGTCCGCTCCCCATGTGGTCCCGCAGATTCCTGAAAGCAGGAACAGTGAGAACACACTTCTTCTGAAGATTTTCATGAAATGGTGAATATATGTGATAAAAGCTTTAAGCCGTAATTGAGGAGTGATACTCATTGGTGCAAAATTAACATATTTTTTCAGATTGGGCAAGTATATTGCATTTGTTTTATATCTGATTGTGTGGCAACATAAGTTGCTTATACTTGTTATATATTATGAAACATGAGTAAGTGTTTAAACTTAAGTGGTTACCACAATTTTCTATTATGAAAAAAGTATTGATTATGGGAGCCTCGTCGGGCATTGGTCTTCGTGTGGCGGAGGAACTTGCCTCGCGGGGCGTGATGGTTGGCATGGCGGCCCGGCACACAGCCCCTATGGCCGAACTTCAGAAAAAATATCCCGAAACTGTCGTTTACGAATCGATCGATGTCACACGCACCGATGCACCGCGCCGAATGAAAAACCTCATCACCGCAATGGGCGGTATGGACATTTATTTCCATGTGGCCGGTATCGGTTATGAGAATCTCGGTCTCGATCCTCAGCGTGAGGTCGATATCATCGCTACTAATTCAGCCGGGTTCGCGCGCATGATCTGCTGTGCCTACAGATATTTCCGCGACAACGGGCTGAAAGGCCGCATAGCCGCTGTCACGAGTGTGGCCGGCACCAACGGCATAGGCCGCCTGTCGGCTTATTCAGCGTCTAAAAAATGTGCGCAGACATATCTTGTCGCTCTTGAGCAATTGGCCAATGCGGAGAATGCCGATGTCACGTTTACAGATATCAGACCCGGATGGATCAGGACCCCTCTGCTCCGCGATGATGTGGCATATCCGATGGAGATGACTCTTGATTATGCTGTGCCGCTTATTATAAAGGCTATCGTGCGTCATCCCCGTGTTGCGGTTATAGACTGGAGATGGAATCTCCTTGTGGGTCTTTGGAGACTCGTGCCGAACTTCCTGTGGACAAAGGTCGATATGGAGATTTCGAAACCGGATTTCAGTCTGCCTTCTCCGGGTAAGGAGCCTTTCCCCAATACTGCTCTTGAGAACAAAGAAAAAAGAGAGGTCTGACCTCTCTTTTTTTCTTTACCGGCGGCGCGATGTCACTTGCCGATGATTTTCGTCATCCGTTCAAGCATTTCGACTGGCGTGCCCGTATATTTCGGTTTACTGTCGAAACTGATGCTGATGTGAGTGTCGTTTTTGTCAAACGCAAGTGTATAGACCGTGCTGTCAGTTCTGAGGGTTACTGCATTCCCTTTTGAGTCGGTGGCGGTGTATGCGCTGTCTCCCTTCTCGAAAGGAGTCTTGAGTATCACCTTGTAGTCGATTTTGGCCCGGTTGCCGTTCTCATATACGTATAGCGCGGACTGGTCGGGGCCGATCGATACGAGCACGCGTCCGTCAAACTTGCCGGAACGCTTGGTCTTTCCGCTGATGTCATAAGAATCTGCAATGTACTCGCCGCTCTCGACAGGCTGCTCGCTCATGGATGTCAGGGCTTCTGATGCGGAAGCGGAATCTTTTTCCGAACTCTCTTTCTGGCCGCAGGCGGTGACCGACAGAAGCGCCACCGCGACAAGGCTTTTCATAATTGGATTTTTCATGATAGGTAAGTGTTGGTATTAGACCCCATCCCACAAAAAATGTTAATGCAGGGGTCTTATTTCTTGTATTTCAATATTTCCTCTTTCATGCCCGGAGTTATCACTACGGTCCGCCCGCTTCCGCGCACGTACGACTCTTCGATTCCGGCCGGACGGTCGCGTGAATCTGCGGCGAGTCTGACTATGCCTTTGCTGTAGGGCCGGATCTTTATCCGGAGCACAGTCCTTCCCTCGGCGTTTGTCTCGATTATGGAGTCGATATGTGTGTTGGCGATCTCCGACGGATCTCTGTTGCCATCGGTCTCGACAAATGCCCGTGTCAGAATGCGCTGCACATACAGTCGGTAGTGATCCGCGTCAGGACTTGATATATATCGGAGCTGATGGAGTTTGCGTATGTCATCATCGAGGCCTGTGGCATAGCCGGCGTCATTGACTCCGATCAGAAGGTCTCCGCCCGAGCGTGAATTGAGAAATCCGCACACCGCCTTGATTATGGCCCATTTCTGGAGTTCCGGGTCTGTTATGTCTTCGGGCGACTTGCGCTGGTTGTATGGCGGGAAGACCACAGATGACTTGAATTCCTGATTGATGCTTTCGACTCCGTAGTATGTCCGGTCGTCAAGTATCGACACATATTCATCCTCCACATGAAGCATGCGCGCTATCGCCTGCTTGATGTTGTTGAGTTCCGACTCGTCGATTATGTCTATAAGGCTGTTTGATGCGCTTACAAGGGCTCCCACTTTTGAAAGGATGTCGGTGCCTCCCTGATCAGTATTGATCTTTCCGGTGCGCAGAACGTCTTTCTTTTTGTATTGCATGAGCGTGGATACGATCCGTTCCCGCTTCTCGCTTTCCGGGTTTCCGGAGAGCATCTCCTGCCGGGGCAGGGGCGTCATTTCCTTGTCGGAAGCGAACTTCACAAGTTCATGAAGATATCGGTTCTCATGATCTATATATGCGAGATCCTCCTTCCTGTCGGTCATCGTGCATAGCATGGCGCATGCGGTATTGTATTCGAGGCGGGCCCGGCACGACATGACGCCGCTGTTGCCGATGCGGTGGATTATAGGGATCAGAAGCGAGCACTCCTCGGCAGAAGCTTCCTTCAGCTCTCCGACCGAATGGCCTGTTCCGTACTCCTCGGCCTGTGTACGCGAGTATTCGATGAAGTTGCGTATCATGTTCCTGTCGGCCGAATCGGCTGTCAGATGCAGGTCTGTGCATGCCTCGTCCGACAGGTCGTATGGCTCGCCATATACATAGAAATCCTCTTTGTTGACATCGGGAGCCTCCTTGTATGTCCGGAGCAGAATCGGAGTCCTGTTTTCAATGGCGTCGGTGAAAAGAGCTGTTTCTTCCTCATCGAGTGCATCTGCTTTTGACCTGTCTATGCCGACGCGAAGACCGTCTTCTGTTATCCATTGGGTGCCTTTTGCGTAATAATTGGCGAATATCGCGGCTTTGGTCTGCGAGGCGCATCCGCTGGCATAGCGGCGGTAGTAATCCTCGAATGCGTCGTATACCTCAAAGCTATAGCTCTCTCTTCTCGAAGGATAGACCATGATGATGTCGCCGGCCTTGAGTTCTTCGTTGAGTGTGCGCATCTTCGGCCGGTGTAAAGGCATCTCAAGAAGAAGTTTTCCTGTTATCTTGTGGTATCTGGGGTCAATGGTCTCCGCTTCAAGTCGCCATCCTGATTTGGATGTGATTCTAACCGGGAAACAGTCGGAATAAGTGTACGTCTCCCTGGCTGCCATCGCCACGGGCTTGTATGATTCCTGCATCTTGACCAGCCGCTGCATGGTGTGGTAAAGGCGACCGAATTCATCGGTATATTCAAAATTCTCTTTATCGGTGAGCACCCGCATCAGACGAGGCAGTTCAAAAAGCTTTTCAAATTTACCCTGGGTATATTTTACCTTGTTGGCAAGGCTCAGATCCGGAATGCCTGAAGACCGTATCACCAGCAGACCTTTGTTCTCCAGATAATATGAGGGGTCGCCAGAGGCGGCTTCGGCGAATCTCATGATTCTGACCCGATACATCATGGCAAGGTCATTGACGTGATGTGTCGATATGTCGTTCCATGTAAAGCCTGTGTTGACAAGCCGCCGTTTTCTTATGCAGTTCACAATTATATCATATATTGATGTCAGGGTGTCAAGTCCGTAATTAATGTCTGCCTGGGCAAGAAGCGATGCAAGGGTCATAATGGTGCGGTGCTCGGTCCGTCCGGCCTTGTAGGAGGCGAGTATATGCGCGCAAAGCAGTCTTATGACGAGAACTCTGTCATATGCAAGTTCAGTCTGTCTGAAAAGGGGAGTGGCGTCGACTGCGCGACCTATCTCTTCTGCAAGCTGTCCCATGCATTTCACAGTGGAGTCAAAGTCGGAATTGTCTTCTGTCGGATAATAATCATACCGGCTTAGATAATTTATAAGGTTTTCAAAATTGTCAAGAATATAGTCTTTCTTGATCTGCAGCCAGAACTGTGGCCTGTTTCCTGATGCCATGATTTCTTGGGTTTGAGTTGTATATTCACGGATATGACGCCTGTACGCGACTTCCGCATTTCCATCATCCAGCGCAAATATAATGAAAAAAAATGACAATCCCGCCAACTTGACAATACAAGTGGCGGGATTGTGGTATTCTTTCGGGAAAATATGCGGGAAATATGCCTTCTTTAACCAAACTTTGATATCTTGCGCAGCTGAGGTTCGTTGACTATGCGTATTCTTCTGCCGTCGACAAGTATCAGCTTCTCTGATACGAATGATGTCAGTGTCCTGATGGCGTTGGATGTGGTCATGTTGGAGAGGTTGGCCAGATCCTCGCGGCTCATGTAGATCTTGAGAGTCGCTCCGTCTCCCTCATAGCCGTAATTGTCGGCAAGCAGGAGCAGTGCCTCGGCCAGACGACCGCGTATGTGCTTTTGTGTCAGGTTGATTATCTTGGTGTCAGCTCCGCCGAGATTGCGCGAAAGCTCATGAATGAAGAAGAGTGCCAGATTGTTGTTCTTGCGGATGATCTCCTCGACAATCTTCATCGGTATTATGCCTAACACCGACGGCTCGAAGGCGGCAGCCGACGACACGTATGGCTCGCGTGCGAAATATGCGCGGTAGCCGAAATACTGGACTGGCCTGTACAGTCGGAGTATCTGCACCCGGTCTCCTATGCCGCTCTTGAACAGCTTCACTTTGCCTTCAAGAAGACAATACAGGTTCTCGGGAGTCTCCGACTCCGCATAGATTATCTGGTTTTTCTTGTAACGCTCATAGTGGAAGTTCTCCGCGATGATTCTTTTCTCATCGGGAGTCAGCGCGTTCCACAGTTCGGCAAGATCATCGCCGATAATTCGTTCCAGGGAGCTCTTCTTTATCATGCAGTTCGCTTGTTGATCCTTCTCTGAGGATCGGTGAAACGTAGTGTCCGACCTACACTTTTTTGATTACAGAAAAAAGTTTAAATCGGATTTATATGTTTTATAACACAAATTTACAACAAATTTATAAAACATATAAATATATCGGAAGTTTTTTACTTCAAATTTTAAAATTTATGTGTTTCGGAGCGATTTACTGTCTGATTTTTTGTCTTTGATGCGGCTTGTCTTCTATTTGCGCCTCTTTTTCCCGTTGGCGGTTCTTGCCACTTCGGAGTGGATTATCTCTTTGGGTACGCATTCATCAGGCAAAAGATTCTTGCATTTTGATATGATTTTAATGTCAGCTTGACTATCGCCACCGTCTTCTATTGTCATTATGACGCGCTCGCCCCATTTTTCGTCTGGCATTGACGAGATCATGACCGGAACTCCAAGTTCGCGCTCAAGTATCTCTTCCACTTGCTCGGGGTGAATCTTCTTGCCGCCGCTGATGATCACGTTGTCATATCTGCCAAGTATGGTGAATCCGCATTCGGCAATCTCGGCGATATCGTTTGTTACAAGTCTATGCCATCCGTCCATCTCGATCACGAGCCGCGATTCGCTGTCTGTGTATGTGCGGATTCCGTCGAGTGTCGTGAATGCGCCGGGGTGTGCGGTGACACGCCGCAGTGCGATGTGCGAAGCGGTCTCTGTCATGCCGTAGGTCTCCCACGCATTGAGCCCGGATTTCGCAATCCTCTCTCTAAGTTGTGCCGGTATCGGTGCTCCCCCTATGATGACTGCTCTTATCGCTGGCATTTCATTAAGGTTGTCGAGGATGTGGATCATCTGCGACGGCACAACGGCAAGCAGATCTATCGGCTTGCCGTCATATTTTTCAAGCGGGCGGTTGCTCGGTTTTTCCCACGTAAGTCCGGCTCCGGTCTCGTATGCTCTTACGGCCATCATCTTTCCTCCGATATAGTCTGGCGACACGCATGAGTGCAGGTGAGAGCCGCTGTCAAGACCGAAAAAGCGTATGGTGCGCCACGCGCTTTTTCGCATCTCGCTTTTGGGGAGACAAATCTCTTTGGGATCCCCTGTCGAACCGGAAGTGCGGCATATTATATGGTCAGGAGTGGATTTCCACTCTGCGGCGAAGTCTGAATAGTTCATTCTCTCCAGTCGAGCGCGTCAAGCTGACTCCGGTCAAGTGTGATGTCGGGATTGTAAAGAAGCGTGTCCTTGTCAAGGTAAACCGGGGAGGTGAAGTTGTTGCTGAACACTCCCCCTGTGCCGAGACCCTGGGGCAATGGATTGTGAAGGGTGGCCACCCACTGCGAGAGTGCGTTGAGGCCGATGTTTGACTCCAGCGACGATGTCACCCACCAGCCAATGCCGCGCTCGGTGGCAAGGTCTATCCATTCCCGGGCTCCGGAGAATCCTCCTGTAAGTGTCGGTTTCAGGACGATATAGGCCGGACGGATGGTGTCGAGTGTCTCCTCTTTCTCTGCTCTGGTGAACTTGCCGATCAGTTCTTCGTCGAGTGCCACCGGAAGGGGAGAGACGTCGCAGAGGAAGCGCATGAGCTGCGGGTTTCCGGCTTTTATCGGCTGTTCGATCGAATGCACTCCCAGATCCGCGAGTCTTTTCAGTCTCGGAAGCGCACAGTCCATGTCGAATCCGCCGTTGGCATCCACCCGGATCTCGACTCTGTCGGTGTCGTATCGGTCGCGGATATACCTGATCATGTCGACTTCCTTTCTCCAGTCTATGGCTCCGATCTTGAGCTTTATGCACCTGAATCCTTCCGAGAGTTTTCTTTCGATCCGTTCGACCATAGTGTCGTAGTCGCCCATCCAGACAAGTCCGTTTATACGGATGCCGCTTGCCCCGTGAGTGAACGGAGATTCGAAGTAGACTCCCGAACATCCGCCGGAGTAATCGCGTATGGCCTGTTCCAGTCCGCACTGAAGCGACGGAAAGCGCGTGAGATCGGTCTTGAGTCCGAGCCGTATGTTGGCCTGAAGCTCCATCAGCTTGTAGAAGAAGCGGTCGTCAGCCTCGGGCGACAGTCCGGGGAATATGGCGGCTTCCCCTATGCCGTACTGTTCAGGGTTCTTCTCGTCGAATATCCTGAGCAGGCATGTGATCTTTTCTGTCAGGACACCTCGGGAGGTGCCTCCCGGTTCGTTGAATTTCAGCACGTAGGGTGCGAACTGGAGTCTCATCTGTCTGTCTGGTCTGTTGTTGAAACGTTACGGTTGCGTGTCAGGGAAATTTGGGATATTTGTCGAAATCGGGATCGCGCTTCTCAAGAAACGCGTTCTTCCCTTCCTGCGCCTCGTCGAGCATATAGTAGAGCAGCGTCGCGTCACCGGCAAACTGCATGAGTCCGTGCTGGCCGTCGAGTTCAGCGTTGAGGGCGCGCTTTATCATTCTGATCGCAAGCGGAGAGCGTTTCATTATAGTTCGGCACCATTCGACTGTGGTTTCCTCCAGCTTCTCGAACGGCACGACGGCGTTGACCATTCCCATCTCAAGGGCTTCGGCGGCGGTATACTGACGGCAGAGGAACCAGATCTCGCGTGCCTTTTTCTGTCCGACACAGCGTGCCAGATAGCTTGCTCCGAATCCTCCGTCAAAGCTGCCGACTTTGGGCCCGGTCTGTCCGAAACGGGCGTTTTCAGATGCTATCGAGAGGTCGCATATCACCTGCAGCACATTGCCTCCGCCGATCGAATAGCCGTTGACCATGGCGATGACGGGCTTGGGTATCGAGCGGATCATCTGGTGCAGGTCAAGCACATTGAGCCGGGGAACTCCGTCTTCTCCAACGTAGCCGCCCTCTCCCTTCACGTTCTGGTCGCCGCCGCTGCAGAATGCCTTGTCGCCGGCTCCGGTCAGTATGATGACGCGTATGTCGGGGCTTTCGCGGCAGATGTGGAAGGCGTCGAGCATCTCCATGTTGGTCTTGGGGCGAAATGCGTTGTAGACTCTCGGACGGTTGATCGTTATCTTTGCGATACCTTCGAATTTCTCAAAGAGAATATCCTCGTATTCTTTTATTGTTTTCCAGTCAAACATATTCATATTGTTTTATTGCTTTTGAAGTTTCAGGATCTTTTCTTTACGTGGATATCATGAGCCGTGTCTCTCCATCCACCGGATAAGAGTTTCGGCGCTTGTCTCAGGATCGACTGTGATCTCAAGAAGCGTCGACGGGGTTTCGTACAGATATTCCAGTCCGGCGGCAAGGCTCTCCATGTCGTGCGCGTTGCGGTAATTCCAGCCGTAGGCTCGGGCTACATCTCCGACCGGAAGCTTCTGGTCGCAGCAGAAGTATTTCTCGCGGGTCTCAAGCCGCCGGGTTGTCTTTATGAAACGGAATATCCCGCCTCCTCCGTTGCTGACCACTACGGTGCGCAGATCGCCGCCGGCAAGTTTCTGAAGGTGCATCACCTCGGGGCAATATGCGAACGACATGTCGCCGGTCACAAGCAGGGTCGTGCCTTTGTATGCCATAGACACTCCGAGTGCCGTCGCGTTTGTGCCGTCTATCCCCGACACTCCGCGGTTGCAGTAGGTCGCGTGCGGAATCCTGTCTGTGAGAAGCTGCGCGTATCTGACGCAGGTACCGTTGGAAAGGAAGAGATTGTAATTGTCGGGCACGGATGCGAAGACCCGGGCGAGTGCCGTCAGTTCCGACCAGGGTGTCTCGGCGAGTCTTCTGCGGTTGTCCTCAAATATACGGTCTCTTTCGCTCTGCCAGGCGTCGCGATAGCCGCTTCCGGGCATGCCGTGGCCTTTTCTGACAAGATGGCGGGTCATCGACGCGATCCCTTTGAAGAATCTCCGGGGGGAGTAGTCCACGTGCAGCGAAAGACGCTGGAAGCAGTCTGTAGAAACGTCGGTGTCCGACAGAGTCCAGTGTTCAGCACCGGTGCATCCGCGCAGGTATTCCTTAAGCATCCTTGACACGAGTGCTCCCCCCACCGATATGACCACGTCGGGACGCAGCGCGTCGAGTCGCTCTTTTTCTATTCCGGTGAAAAGGGTGTCGGCCATGAATGCATGTCCGCCAAGGTGGAGATTGGAAATTGTCTCGCAGATGACAGTCACATTGGGAAGACGTGAGAATTCCGTCAATGCCTTGTTGAGTTCATTGTCGGCACCCATGAATCCGGCTGTCACCATTATTTTCTTATCTATCAGACGGAGTGCCAGATCCCTGCAAAGCTGGGGCGGAAGCGGAGCGTCGTTGGGTATGACTTCGACTGTGCGGACTTGTCGACTGCTATGCAGGGTGGTCTCGTCAAGGGGGTTGCCGAACTGCATGTTGACATGCACCGGGCCGGGCTGTCCGGATGTGGCTGTGGTGTACGCTTCGTTTGCAATGCGGTTGACAAACCACTCTCTTTCGGAGCGGTATTCCGGATTTGTGCACGCCGACGTCATGCCGGTTTCAGGCGGTATGTCGTAGCTTCTTTTCACGATCTTGTCGAGAGCCCCCGGCTGCCTGAGTGTCTGCGAATCATCCTGATCGATCCATTGCGACGGCCTGTCGGCCGTGATCACAATCAGAGGAATTTTCTGGTAGTATGCCTCGGCCACAGCTGGAGCGTAGTTGTAGAGAGCTGTCCCTGATGTGCATGCCAGAGCGACGGGGCGTCGTGTGACCAGCCCGATGCCGAGTGCGGCGAATGCCGCTGTCCGTTCATCGGGAATGATGATTTTTCTGAGTTCGTCGCGGGCGGAGACTCCGATAAGAAGCGGCGCGTTGCGGCTGCCCGGCGACACTACCACCGTGTCAAGTCCGCGGGCGGTCATGACGTCAAGCAGTTCCCTGCAGTTGGCGTTGCCGGTGTCGGCGGTCATGGTGTCGGCTCCCCTCTCAGTCATGTTGGCTTCCTGACATCATTACGGGATTATAGCCGAGAAGAAACGCGCCAGCCTCCATGCGCTTTTTACCGGCAGGCTGTAGTGATATGATCTCAAGCAGCATGTCGGATGCGGCGACATAAAGCCGCTTACCCTCTTTTACGACTGAGCCTGCCGCTTTCCCTTCCGAGGAGATTCCGGTGAGGGCGGTCTCGAATATCTTGGCATTGAATTCCTTGCCAGACCCATCAGTGACTGTCGTGAAGGCTGCCGGGTAGGGTGAAAGACCGCGCACCTGATTGTGGATCTCTTCTGAGGTGCGGTGCCAGTCGATCTCGCAGTCTTCTCTGAATATCTTGGGCGCGCCGATGAATTCCCCTTCGGGCTGCGGATGCGTCTCAAGCGTGCCGTCAATGATCTTGCAGACGGTGCTCTCCACCATTTCGGCTCCCATCTCCATAAGCCGGTCATGGACTGTGCCGGCATTGTCGGAGTCTTCTATGGGAGTGCTGCGCTGCTCTATCATGTCGCCTGTGTCAATCTCATGTTTGAGGAAGAATGTGGTGATTCCGGTCTCTTTCTCTCCGTTCATGATGGCACGGTTTATCGGCGCGGCGCCGCGGTAGCGCGGAAGAAGGCTTCCGTGAAGATTGAAGGTGCCGAGTCTCGGCATGTTCCACACGACTTCGGGAAGCATGCGGAACGCGATGACAATGAACAGGTCGGCATCGATCTCCCGCAGGGCACTGACAAATTCCTCGCTCTTGAGGCGCTCGGGTTGCAGCAGAGGCAGGCCTTTCTCTTCGGCATAGATTTTGACGTCGCTCTTTATCATCTTGTGGCCGCGTCCGGCTGTCTTGTCTGGCATAGTGACGACGGCGGCCACGTTGTAGCCTCCGCTGACGAGTCTGTCAAGACTTGCCACGGCGAATTCGGGTGTTCCGAAAAATACTATCTTTAAATCTTCTTTTTTCATTGTGTGTCAGCTTCCTCATCGGTGGAGGAAGATCATGTTGTGGCTCAGTCTTCCGTAAAATGACGTAGAACGCGCCTGTATGAATTGAATATTTTTGACTTCGAGACGAATCCGATATATTTCCCATTTTCGACAACCGGCAGATTCCAGGCGTTTGTCTTGTCGAATATCTCCATCACCTTGTCCATCGGCATGTCGGTCTCGATCACTGCCGGAACGGCGGCCATGAATCTCGAAACGTGCATCTTGGGGTAGAGGTCCGTGCGGAACATGATGTTGCGTATGTCGTCAAGAAGAACAATTCCTTTGAGCATCCCTTCGGAATCGGTTACGGGAAAGAGATTGCGGTTAGACACGGATATCACATCGACCATCTCGCGCAGGCTCATTTCCGGGTGAACCTCTCTGAAATCCCGTTCGATCACGTTGTCGATCTTGAGAAGAGTCAGCACGGCCTTGTCTTTCTGGTGTGTCACAAGATCGCCTGCCTTGGCGAGACGCATTGTGTAGATGCTGTAGGGTGTGAAACACTGGATCGTAAAGTAGGCGAGTGCAGACACGATCAGAAGCGGAAGGAACAGGTCGTATCCGCCGGTCATCTCTGCGGTGAGGAAGATCGCCATCAGCGGGGCATGCATGACTCCGGCCATGACTCCGGCCATACCCATAAGCGTGAAGTTTTTCTGCGAAAGCTCGATGCCGAGGTCGAGATTGTTGATTATGAACGCAAACAGGAAGCCGGTCAGCGCTCCGACGAACAGCGACGGGGCGAATGTGCCTCCGACTCCACCAGCTCCGTTGGTGGCAGAGGTGGCGAACGCCTTCATAAGTGTGATCGCTCCGATAAAGAGAGCGAGAAACCACACATTGTCGCGGTCGACGTAGAAGAATGTTCCGTTGACCACAGCTCCGGCGTCGCCGTCGAGCAGGTGGTTGATGGCACCGTATCCCTCGCCGTACAAGGGCGGGAAGACAAACACCATACATGCTATCAGTCCGCCTCCGACGATGATTCTGAGCCATTGTGCCTTGACTTTTTTGAACATCGATTCCATAAGGAACATCACCTTGGTGAAGTAGACCGACATGAGTCCGCAGACCACGCCGAGGGCTATGGTCCATGGAATCCGGCTTGTCATGAACGGCTCGCTCTGCGAGAAGAAAAACTCGGCACTGTATCCCTCAAGTATATATGCCACAGTCGCGCCGGCTATCGACGAGAGCAGAAGGGGCATGACCGTCAGACCGGTAAGGTCGATCATGAGCACCTCGAGAGTGAAAAGCATCCCGGCTATTGGAGCGCGGAAAATGCCTGCGATTCCTGCCGCCGCGCCGCAGCCCACAAGTATCATGAGTATCTTGGGAGAGAGCCTGAACGCCTGACCGATGTTGGAACCGATGGCGGCTCCGGTATATACTATGGGGCCTTCGGCTCCGACTGAGCCGCCGAATCCGATGGTTATCGACGAAGATATGAGAGAAGCGTAAGTGTTGCGGAGCTTAAGACGCGATTTTCTGCGGGATATGGCGTAGAGCACCTTTGTGACTCCGTGCGATATGTTCTCTTTGATCACGTACTTGACGAACAGGACGGTGAGAATTATACCGACCACCGGGTATACGAGATAGAGGTAGTTCTCGGTTGTGTCGCTGAAGTGCGATGTCAGAACTGATGCTATCAGATGTATGAGATATTTGAGAAGCTGGGCAGCGACACCGCAGATTATGCCTACGACGAGTGAGAGAAGTATCACGAAGTTCTTCTCTTTTATATGGTGTTCGCGCCAGATTACGAATTTAAGCCACATCTCGGTGGCACGGTTGTGTCTTTCTTTGTATGCCATACGATAATGTTCTATACTCCGGCTCCCTTGATCACTGTCTTGATAGTGTGGATCATTATCCTTATGTCGGTCGAGATCGACATGTTGTTGAGATACACCAGATCATATCTTGATCGGGCCACCATCTCGTCGATGTTGCGGGCGTATCCGAATTTGACCATTCCCCAGCTTGTTATTCCCGGGCAGACCTGGAATATAAGGCCGTAATAGGGGGCTCTCTTCATGATCTGTTCGATAAAATATTCCCGCTCGGGCCGCGGACCCACAATAGACATGTCTCCCCTGAGCACATTCCAGAACTGGGGAATCTCGTCTATGCGGTATTTCCTCATTATCTTGCCCCACGGGGTGACACGGCTGTCGGTCTCGCTCGAAAGCTGGGGACCCTCTTTCTCGGCATCGCTTCTCATCGATCTGAATTTATAGATCCTGAACGGACGGTGGCCTTTTCCCACACGCTCCTGACTGTAAATGGCCGGCCCGGGAGATGTCAGCCTTACAATCAGCGCTGTGACGCCGATCAGCGGACTAAGCACGGTGAGTGCGGCCAGTGACGCGATGACGTCGAACGACCGTTTCACATTTTTCTGAAATTCCGATATTCTCGGCGATGTCAGATCTATGAACGGAATGCCGAGGATGTCGTTCATGTGTATGTTTGCTGTCACATACGACAGAGTGTCGGGTGCGATCTTGACAGGAATGCCGAGCGGAAACAACCGTGACAGAATGTCCATGATGTCGTGGTCGTATATACGCTCGGGCGCGAATATTATCTGGTCAACAGAGTAGTCGGTGCAGATGCGTTCCAGTTCGTCAAGTCCCCATGACGGCATGCCGTCGTTGAGTTGGTGCTCGCGGTCGAGACGTATGAAGCCTATGACGTCGTAGGTCCATACAGACCCCGCCTGTTTAAGCCGACGGTAGATGTCCCTGCTTTTACGGGAGTTGCCGATTATGAGGGTCGAGTAGATCCAATGCCGTTTGCGTAAATGTCTTATGGTGCGCTCGGTCAGTGCCCAGCGCCCGAGATAGGTGAACGACATGAGCAATCCGAACAGAGCGAGGATAGTCTCGTAGTCTTTGATTTTGAGTCCTGTCGTGTCGTTGATCAGAAGAACAAGATATATAATGGCGGTCGAGACAATGACCGAGAGCAGTGTAGTGGAAAACTCCGACAGTCTCGACTTTATGAACGGATGATTGTAAAATCCCGACAGCCAGTAGATTCCGAGTAGAGAGACTGGCACGAGAATCTGTTCCGCCACCAGTTTCGGACTTGCAAGATAATCCCACAGCGTGCTGAAGCCGTATGTGTGTATGCCAAGCTCATGGTAACGGAATATGTTGAATAGAAAGAATGCGACCGACACCATAACGAAATCCGCGATAACGTATTTCGTTCTTTGCATTGCCTTTGTAAAATTTCTTCCTTTCATCCGTCTGCGTGTTCATATGTCTGAGTCGGGGCTTGTCATGGCGACAACTCCGGCTCTTCATCTTACAAAATTAAGAAAAATTCTGTAATAAGACCCCATATGCCTCCGCTATTTTGACCTTCCCGCGCGGTTGCAGGCAGTCATTTTTCAGTAGTCATCGGTCATTATCTTATCTGATCACTTTTATCACTCCGGAGTCGGAGACCTTTATAATATTGCTGCTCTTGCGTCTGGAGGAATCTTCCTGTCGGAATCTTACCACATAGTCCACTCCGTTGATGATCTCTTCGTCGATCTCGCTGAAAACCGCCGGTGTCTTTTTACCCGACATGTTGGCCGACGTGGAGACTATCGGCTTTCGGAGGCGTGAGCAGAGTGTTCTGCTGAACAGTTCGGATGTAATCCTGATTCCGGCTGATCCGTCGTCTGCAAGAAGATTGCCGGCAAGTCCCCGGGGACGGTCGTAGATTATTGTCAGCGGATTGACGGCGGCCTCGATAAGCATCCATGCCGCTTCGGGAACTTCCTCGACTGTCCTCTGCAGTTCTCCTTCAGAGCCGACGAGCACGAGCATGGACTTTGCATCATTCCGCTTTTTAAGATCATATATTTTTTTGACAGCCTCGGCGTTTGTTGCGTCGCAGCCTATGCCCCACACCGTGTCGGTGGGATAAAGGATTATTCCTCCCTGTTTCAAGATCTCTACAGCCCGGTTCATGTCTTCCCGGTCATATCTCGCTTCCTGGTTTCTTTCTGTTTCCATTTTGCGCGTTTTGCGATATTGGTCAGTTGTCTTCCTCTTTTCCGGCCTCTTCAATCCACAGTGCGGCGACGGCGTCGCTCGGCATTCTCCAGTCTCCACGTGGCGACAGGCAGACGCTTCCGGCCTTTATGCCGTCGGGCATGCATGATCTCTTGAACTGCTGGCTGAAGAATCGTCTGTAAAACGTTTTGAGCCAGTGTCTGATTGTGCTGTCGTGATATTTCTCTCCGAATGCCTTCCGTGCGAGCAGAAGGATCTTGCGCGGTTCTGCGCCGAACCGGAGCGTGTGGTAGAGGAAGAAGTCGTGCAGTTCGTAGGGGCCGACGAGATCTTCTGTCTTCTGTTCGATGTCGTTGTTGGCGTCGGGAGGGAGAAGTTCCGGACTGATCGGGGTGTCGATGATGTCCTGAAGCACGGCTGTCAGTCGCGGGTCTTCCGAATTTTCGGCATATCCGTTTACAAGGTACCTGACGAGAGTCTTCGGGATGGAGGCGTTGACGCCATACATCGACATCTGGTCGCCGTTGTAGGTGCACCATCCTAACGCGAGTTCGGAAAGGTCGCCGGTGCCGATGACGATTCCGTTCAACTGGTTTGCGACATCCATCAGGATCTGGGTGCGTTCGCGGGCCTGACTGTTCTCATAGGTCACGTCGTGTATTGCAGGGTCGTGGCCGATAGCTTCAAAATGCTGTCTTACGGCGTCTCCGATAGGTATTTCACGTTGTGTCACTCCGAGAAGTTCCATCAGTCGCGTGGCATTGCTTTTGGTGCGTCCGGTTGTGCCGAATCCCGGCATGGTGATGCCGGTTATCCCTGTTCTGTCGAATCCGAGCATGTCGAATGCCTTGACCGTGACGAGCAGGGCGAGTGTCGAGTCGAGTCCTCCCGAGATTCCTACTATGGCACTTCTGCAGTTTATGGCTTTCAGACGAGTGGCGAGTCCCCATGCCTGAATGGATGATATCTCGTCGCAACGCTCTTTCAGGTCAAGCGGGTTTTCGTCAAGAAACGGATGCGCTTTCACCTTTCGGTATTTCAGCAGATTGTCGCTTTCTTTTTGCTTGTCATCGCTGACCACAGTTATGACACGCAATTCCGGACCATCTGAATTCTCGTTGAATGTCTCGAAGTGAGTCCTGTCGTGTCTCAGCATTTCGATGTCAAGATCGGCCGTTGCAGTTTTTGTCTGCATCTCGAACCGTCGGCTCTCCGCAAGCAGCGAGCCGTTTTCCGCTATTATGCAGTTGCCGGCAAACGCCAGGTCGGTTGACGATTCTCCCGCTCCGGCCGATGCATAGACATATCCGCAGCGGCATCTCGCCGACTGGTTGCGGATCAGGTCGAGCAGGTATCTGTGTTTCCCTATCAGTTCGTTGGTCGCCGACAGATTGACTATTATGTCGGCGCCGCCGGTTGCGAGGCGTGCTCCCGGGGGCTGAGGCACCCAGAGATCCTCGCAGATCTCTATGCCGAACTTTATGCCGTCGATGCTGAAGAGAAGATCCGTTCCGAAAGGAATCCTCGTTGAATCCACCGAAATTTCTCCGGTCGCGTCTTTCCCGGAAGCAAACCATCTTTTTTCGTAGAATTCCCCATAGTTGGGTATGTGCGTCTTAGGCACTATGCCTGAGATGCGGCCTCCCTGTATCACGGCGGCGCAGTTGTAAAGGCGTCCGTTGTGTCGCAACGGAACTCCAACGACAATCGTGATCCTTTTGTCTGCAAGTTCCCGGGCGAGTGTGCCCAAAGCCTGCTCGGCACGGTCAAGCAGAAGCGTCTGCCCGAAGAGATCGGCGCATGTATATCCGGTCACTGACAGTTCGGGGAAAACAGCCAGATCCACGTTCTCCGATTCGAACCGTCCGGAGGCTTCGATTATGTTGCGAATGTTGTGGTCGATGTCGGCGGCCCGCACTTCGGGCGAGCATGAACCGACACGTATATATCCGAAATTTTTCATTATCAAACAATCTATAAATTTGAGGGGAGTG
The DNA here is from genome assembly GCA_947176745.1 of uncultured Muribaculaceae bacterium. Classification (GTDB taxonomy): domain Bacteria; phylum Bacteroidota; class Bacteroidia; order Bacteroidales; family Muribaculaceae; genus Lepagella. Next base: position 849 of record CAMWRV010000030.1, on the reverse strand, counting down.
GTCGTGAAAACTTACTTATGGGGTTTTAATGCAAAATTAGTAAAACTTTTTTCACATTTTTAATGTTTCACAGTTAAATTCGTTAAAAATAATGTATCTTTACATTATGAATCTATCGGCCGGACTTGACGACATCGGAATCAACAGCCGGCATGACATTTTTGCCTCATGACAAAATCAAGAAAACTGATCTGTTCGATTGTCGCGATTCTTGCTGCGGCTTTCCCAAGTGCGGTTTCTGCCCGCAATCTTCCCGTAAAAGGGGAGAAGAGTCTCGGTGTTACCGCTGGGTACGCCTCTTATAACAACAGCGGATATGCCGGGGTCTATTTCCAGTATACATTCGCTCAGCATGTAAGGATCGCACCAGAGGTGTCGTTTGTGTTCAGGAATGAAGATAAGTCCGCTCTTGTCATAAATGCCGACATGCACTTCCCCTTCCGTGTCGCCCGAGGTGTGACTCTTTATCCATTGGCAGGTCTGGCATTCAACAACTGGAGTTACCGTGGCGGAGGCAGTTCGCTCAAGGTCGGCGGCGATGTGGGCGGCGGATGCGACATATACTTCACAGCGAATTTCAAATTTACCGTCCAGGCCAGATATTCGATAATGGACCGCACGTCCGGTTTCTTTGCGGGAGCCGGTTTCGGCTACGTATTCTGACCCACGTCCCTTATTTGTGTTAGATGTTTCTCGGCATATCCGATTGTCATATCGGAAAAATTTGCTAATTTTGTATATAGATATCCACGCTGTGGGGGCGGTGCTCAGAGGAGCGTAACGCCGCGGCAAGCGGGAGTCTGACGACATATTTATAGAAAAGCGTATATTGACGCTTTGTCTTTGGCT
>CAMWRV010000029.1 GCA_947176745.1 uncultured Muribaculaceae bacterium | reverse complement strand
TGATCACACGTGCCACAGCATCGTCTATGAGCGTATAGAAATACTCAAGACCCAGACGCTCGAAGTCTGATTTGTACTCCTCGAACACCTCATCGAAGATCTCGCGGAAACGGGCGTCATACTTCTTCGAGATTGTGTCTTTAGTCGAGAACCACACATCCTGTTTCGTATCGATCGCGAATTTGAACACCGAATGCGCGAACGAAGTGATCGACTTGTCGGTGTTGTGCATGCCCTGGAGCACGCCAGGTCCCTTGAACTCATGGATCACCACTTCCTCGCGCTGTCCGTTCTCACCTTCGAACACGAGCTTGGCCACACCGGCCTCACCTACGCGGATCTCGGAGTTCTTGTATACGTCACCATATGCATGACGCGCAATGGTGATAGGCTTTTTCCAGCTTTTCACAGCGGGCTTGATTGAAGGAATCGTGATGGGCGTACGGAACACTGTGCCGTCGAGAATCGAACGGATTGTGCCGTTGGGGCTTTTCCACATCTGATGGAGATTATACTCCGACATGCGTGCGGTATTGGGCGTTATTGTCGCGCACTTCACCGCCACACCATATTTTTTCGTAGCCTCTGCAGCCTCCACTGTGATTCTGTCTTCAGTCTCGTCACGTTTCTCAAGACCGAGATCATAGTATTCGGCTTTCAGATCCACGAAGGGAAGGATAAGCTCATCCTTGATCATCTTCCAGAGGATACGGGTCATTTCATCGCCATCCATCTCCACGAGCGGAGTGGTCATCTTGATTTTTTCCATGTTGTGTATTGTGTTTTAAGGTTGATTTACTGATGTGATTTGGTGAGAATGTCATTTGTTCTTCAGAGCCGCATAGTAGTTCATCAGACAGCCGTCTGCGAGAATCTGACGCTCGTCGGCGGTGAGGTTGGAGAAGTGAAGCTTTATGTCGCGCACACCATCTTTGGTGATGACTTTTGCATCGGCCTCCTCCTTGCCCGACAGGATTGCCTCGCGTATGCCCGGCACGAACACATAATCTCCCGGATTGTAATCGAATTCCGTCTCTTTGGAAATGGTGAACGGAACGATTCCCCAGTTGATGCAGTTAGAACGGTAACGCTTGGTGGCATACTCATAGCATATGTTCGCATCGCCGCCAAGAACTTTCTGGCAGGATGCGGCCTGCTCACGTGCAGAGCCGTCGCCGGGACGGTTTGCGAATACGCAGGATCCGAAAGATGTATCTTCAGGCGATGCTCCGACCGAAGCGAGAACCTCCTTGACTCTCTCGGGGCAGTTTCCTTCACGACGTGCGAGATCCTCGGCCTGTATCCTCTTGCTGAGACCTACATACTCGGGGACTCTGCGCGACAGAGCGAATTCCGACAGTTTCAACGGATTCGAACGATATGAAGAGGTCTCGCCCGAGGGGATAAGCTCATCTGTAGTAGTTACGGGGTCGTGGATAACGGCAGCCAGCTCAAGAAGCATGTTCTCCTGCATGGGATACATCTTGGGCCAGTCCTTGATATTGGGTCCGTAGCGGAGTTCCGAGTCGAGTTTTTCATTGCCGAAACCGTTGTAAACCCTGCGCTCGTAAATCTTCTTGTCGAACGAATAGGGTTTGTGCTCATTTGTATAATCCACGTCGGTGGCCGCAGTTATTACACCACCGTTGGCGGCTGTGGCGGCGATAGAACGCGCATCCATCAGCGCAACAAGTGAAATCTGGCCCTGACCCGGCTTCGAGCCTTCGCGGTTGGGGAAGTTGCGTGTAGTGTGTCGGATAGAGAGTCCGTTGTTGGCAGGCACATCTCCCGCGCCGAAACAGGGACCGCAGAATGCAGGCTTGATCACAACGCCGGCCTCAAGCATCTCCTCGGCAATTCCGTCACGGGTCGTGGCCATATATACAGGCACAGACTGCGGATAGGCCGAGATAGTGAAATAGTCATTGCCTACAGATCCGCCTTTCAAGATCGATGCAGCCTCCGCGAGGTTATCGTATGTTCCGCCCGAACATCCGGCTATGATGCCCTGGTCCGCCATGACCTTGCCGTCACGGATCTTGCCGACGAGATCGACCTCGATCTTGTCGCCGAATCGGTTGCGTGCGTCTTCCTCGACCTCACGCAGGATTCTCTCGGGATCAGCCTGGAGTTCCTTGATGGTGTATGCGTTCGACGGGTGGAACGGAAGAGCGATCATACACTCCTGTGAGGAAAGATCGATACGGATCATCGAGTCATAGTATGCCACTTTTCCGGGCTTGAGCTCACGGTAGTCTTCGGGGCGTCCGTGGATCTCATAGAAATTCCTGATTTCCTCGTCTGTCTCCCATATAGAGCTGAGACATGTGGTCTCGGTGGTCATTATATCGATTCCGTTGCGGAAGTCTACCGGGAGATACTTCACACCGGGACCGGCAAACTCGAGAACCTTGTTTTTTACAAAACCGTTGTCGAAGACAGCCTTCACAAGCGAAATCGCCACATCGTGGGGGCCGACACCTTTCTTCGGTTTACCCTCAAGCCACACCAGCACCACCTCGGGAGCATTTATATCCCATGTGTTGCAGAGAAGCTGCTTCACGAGCTCGCCGCCACCTTCTCCGACACCCATATTGCCGAGCGAGCCATAACGGGTGTGCGAGTCCGATCCAAGAATCATATTGCCGCATTTCACCATTGCCTCGCGGGCATACTGGTGAATCACAGCCTGATTGGCGGGCACATATATGCCACCATATTTTTTAGCGGCAGAGAGACCGAACACATGGTCATCCTCATTGATAGTACCTCCGACAGCACAGAGTGAATTGTGGCAGTTGGTCATCGCATAGGGAATGGGGAATTTCTCCAGACCGGACGCACGGGCTGTCTGTATGATGCCGACATAAGTAATGTCATGACTCATCAGCGCGTCAAATCTGATACGCATCCGGTCACTCTTCCCGCCATCCGCATCGTGAGCGCGGAGGATCTGATAGGCGATAGTGTTCTCGCGGGCCTCCCGGGGTGCGGGAAGTCCTTCGGTTTCGGTAGCGATGGTCTTTCCATCAAGAAGGTAAACACCTTTGTCGATCAGTTCTACCATTGTTTTGAGTTTTTATGGTTGTTAGTATTAAGGTTATATTCGATTTGGTTCAAAACTTACTGTCAGTCACAGTGTCGATGAAAAAGGAGAGAGCGAGCATGTCGGCGGCACCGCCCGGAGACAGCCATCTGCCCACACACTCGGCATTGAAACGTCCAAGCGCATCAGTCAAAGCCTCTGCAGAGGCGTCATCTGCATGGAGAGACAGCAGTTCGGCCGATCTCTTCCTGATGAAATCCGCACCATCCTTACCGCCTCTGTGATATATGTTGGAATCCTCAAGCTCGCTCATGATGAGCAGAAGCCGTCTGTAGGGATCGGAAAGGCACCGCCATGATCCGAAGACGGGAGCATACCCACCGACAGCCATATCGAGTGCGGTCGGCACATCATGAAGACTCCTGACTGATGCACCGTGTGTGCCGTCAGGGCGAGAGAAAGTCTGCGCAATGACAGAAATAACCGACGAGATACTGTCAGGTGACAATATATCAGCGGGCCCGGCCTGATTGCCGCAAAGTCGTGCGTTGTAAATCAGATAGGCAACGGCACTGACGGCAAGGCCGATCGAGAAGAGCGCACCCTTATGGGTATTGACACCACCGGTCGCTTCGAGCATCAGACGCTCGCCAGACAAACCCGCGGGCTGCAGCATTGCCGCATCAGGAAGACTTTCTGACATTGAGATCCGCGCGATTTCTTCAAAAACCGGTTCGAGAGTCGCGATGCTTTCAGACATCAGCCGGTGATCCATATCCTTGTGCGCTCCATTGTCGTGACAATCTACAAGTCCGGGCTTCGGAGTCAGATCAAGTTCGCGCCCGAGTGCGAGCGCGGCACATCGCGCAAGCAGAGCGGGAATCGAAGCGTCAGGCAAAAGTTCGGCTGCAGCCGCAATCCGGCTGCCGGAAAGTGCTGACCGCACACGCGACGCCGAAACCGGGCAGCCATACGAATCTGCAAGCCGTGGAATCTCGACCACATCAATTCCTCTGGCGGGAAGAATGCGTTTCATCAGCTCATTATACCTTGCCGTAAGCGGATCAGAAGGTTCTTCGCCGACAAATCTCACACTCGCACCGAGTGCAGGAGCAATATGATTGGCGAATATGTCGAGGTCAAGAAGTATGTGGGAATCGGCCCGCTCCGTCAGTTCCTTGATGAAGTAAGAGGGAAATGTAGACGAACTTATGCAGTAACGGCTTCCCTCCAGAACCGTCACATTGGGAATATGCGCGGTCGCATTGACAAGAGCACGCCGTCTTGCCGCATACGAGAACTCAGTCTTGTCATTGTCGGCAAGAGGTATGACAAACAGTTTCCCGACTCTTGAAGCCGCCTCGCGGATAAGATGAAGATGACCGAGTGTAGGTGGATTGGCGTTCATGACAATTACGCCGCAGGTTGAATCCGCACCGCAATCCGAATCCTTTGACACGGACTCGCAAACACTCCTGAGATAAGACTTGTAAGCCGATATTCCAGCGGCTGAATTCTCGAGTAACGCCGACGATTCGCAACGCCCGACGAGTCTGAACGACAGATCGCAAAAGACCTGAACATAATCAGGTTTTGTGAAAATGGAAAGAGAAGAAATTCCCTGATCGGCCGCGCGACCGATTATGTCGGAAAGAAGGATATTGGCCACAGACTCCCCTCTGTGATCAGGGTGAATGGCCACATATTTAATTATATCGGCGTGAAGAGAAGCCGTTCCTATGAGATTGCCTTCATTATCAGACACACCGACTGTATAATCCGGATCTTCGTCTGGAGTAAGAGACACGAGGGCGAGAAGATCCGACCACCTGCGTCTGGCAGACGGAATATCAAGATAAATCCTGTGCAATTCAGTGCCGTTGAACATACGCCTTGACAATTGAATGAATTTTATCCTGAAGTTCTGACTGGGTATGAGCGAATGTCCGCATGCATACACGCGCGTCCTCACCGCAAATCAGACATCTGCGGGATTCATGTCCGAGCATAGTGCGCGATACAGGAGTGCCCTCTTCATCGAACACATCTATGTCCATCAGCCGGCCGAGGGGATGCCCGGTCTCTATACCGACAGCCAGCTTCTTGGCCTCCTGCCTGTTCATGCGGACAAGCAGGAAAGCCTCGAATCCGGTGATGAGATCGCGCACTTCGACACTCTCAGGGTGAAGGGCGCATTCAAGAGCCTTCACACCCTCTCTGCCCACCACAAGCGAGTCGGGGGTGCGTTTTTCCGATCCCGGAATGTTGACTGTAAGCACAACAAGAGTCATGCCCGGATTGGCTTCAATCATTGAAAGCTGGGCGAGCCTCCGGTTGTCACGCGCTTCGAGAAGCTCCTCGAGGGTTATTGCCATTATTCTTGTGATCAGAGGGGTGAAGGACAGTATTTCAGGCCTCGATGTTCTTTATGACATCCTGCACGCTGCCGTCGCGGTTCATGACAATACCCACAGTCTTGTCTCCGAAAGGAAGAGAATCCGGCTCGCCGATAATTGACTTCGCTTTCTCCTTGAGACTACGGATATCGACCACTTTGAGTCCGGCCTCTCTGAGACTGTCGGCCAGTTCCGGTCTGCGGGGATTGACGGCTATGCCGTATTCAGTGACAATTACGTCAACCGTCGAACCGGGTGTGATAAGAGTTGTCACCTCATCGACGACACAGGGAATACGGCCTCTCAGAAGCGGACAGACGATAATCGACAGGGCTGAGTCGGCGGCAGTATCAGGATGTCCGCCGATAGCGCCTCTGATTATACCGTCGCTTCCGACGAGCACATTCACATTGAAATTGACGTCTGCCTCAAGAGCCGACAGAATGACGATATCGAGATAATGCACAGCTGAACCCGGTTCATCCGCACTCGCGTACTCGCATGCCGACACCTCCTTGTGAGTCATGTCATTCTTAAGAGATTCGGCGGCTACCTTGTCGAACGACTGAACGTCGATCAGTCTGTCGATCAGTCCCTCCTGATGCATCTTGACCATATGGGCGGTTATTCCGCCGAGAGCATACGACGCCTTGATGCCACGCTCGATCATCTCGTTTCTGATGTACTTTACAGCTGCAAGTGACGCGCCGCCGGTGCCGGTCTGAATAGAGAATCCGTCTTTGAAATAGCCGGAATTGATAATCACCTTTGCGGCAAGCTGGGCGAGAAGGATATCACGGGGATTCTTGGAATCGCGGATCGCCCCTGACGAAATCTTCGATGAATCACCGACAGAGTCTACCTCCACAACGAAATCCACCTGATCTTCCGATATTGAATTCGGCACATTGGGATAGGGAACGAGATCGTCTGTCAGGATGACCACCTTGTCGGCATACTGCGCGTCAGGAAGAGCATAACCGAGCGAACCGCATATGGACTTGGCGTTTTCCGAACGAGAATAACCGCAAGCGTTTCCGAGCGGATCGGAAGAAGATGCGCCGAGGAATGCAACATCTATATGCAGGTCTCCCGACGCAATGGCCGATCCGCGGCCGCCATGACTTCTGAACACCACAGGCTTCTCCATCAGACCGCGAGAAATCTCATTGGCAAGTTCTCCTCTGAGTCCTGATGTGGATATGCCTGTTATCACACCGTTGCGGATATGCTCAATCAGAGGGGCATGCACATCCGAAAGCGATGATGCGGCCAACTGCAGATCCTTGTAACCCATTTCGGCGAGTTTGCCGACAACCATGTTGACAACCTTGTCTCCGCCGCGGAAATGATGATGAAAAGAAATGGTCATGCCGTCCTTGAGCCCGGAGCGGCGGATAGCCTCTTCAAGAGAGCATAGTTTGGGACTGCGGCTCTGGAACTCACGACGCGGAGTAGTGACCTTGTCCTTGCCGGCATAATTATAGACTTCCTTGTCAAGAGTCTGTGCTGCGGCCTTGATATCGGCCGCTCTGTCTTTCAATGTATTCATTATAATTCCCCTTCTTTAATGATACCAGATGCTTTGGCAAGCTCGATTACGCGCTGGGCGCGGATCACTACGGGACGGTCCACCATCTTGCCGTTGACAGCGATGACGCCCGAGCCTTTCTTCTCCGCCTCCTTTATGGCTGCGATTATTGTGCGCGCCTTCTCTATGGCTTTTTCCGACGGGGCGAAAACCTCGTTGACAATCTCTATCTGTCGCGGATTGATGATTGACTTTCCGTCAAAACCGAGTCGGTGGATGAATTCTACTTCCTGACGGAAGGTTTCCATGTCGTTGAGGTTGGAATATACAGTGTCGAGGGCATCGATGCCGGCGGCACGTGCGGCCACCACAATGGTCTCGCGGGCAAGACGCAATTCGTCGCCGCCGGGCGTACGCTGCGTCTTGAGGTTGGCACAGTAGTCTTCGGCGCCGAGAGCTATACCCATCATGCGGGGAGAGGCTGTGGCTATTGCATAGGCGTTGACAACACCGAGAGCACTTTCAATGGCAGCCATGATTTTGGTCCTGCCCACGCATCCGATCTCTTTCTCTACCTTCTCTATTTCGCGTTCGACCTCGACAACCTCTTCGGCAGTCTCGGTCTTAGGCATGCGTATCACATGGACACCGGCCTTGACCATTGCCTCTATGTCCTTCTTGCCATAGGGCGTATTGAGCGGATTGATACGCACCACCATTTCCGTGTCGCCGTAATCGATAGTCTTCAGCGCGTTATAAACCAGTAGTCGCGCCGTATCCTTTTCGGTCATTGTGACAGAATCCTCAAGATCGAGCATAATGGAATCAGGTCCGTATATATGCGCGTCCGCCATCATGCCGGGATTGTTTCCGGGCACGAACATCATTGTTCTTCTGAGTCTTTCCATGGAGAAAATATGAGGTGTTAATCTTTCCAGACATCCTTGCCAGTCGCCCTGACGGCAGCAGCCGTCACTCGCGCACGGATTGTGCAGTCGAGCGCACCCTTGTCGGTGGCATTGACAACCGCATCCCTGACTCCGAGGCCGTCGAGAGTTTCAGAGATTACTTTTTTGATTTGGTTGCCGAACTGGAATGCAACCGAACTGTCGAGATTGACAGTCAGTCCCTCTCCGTCGACGGCAGGTGAGATCTGCACTAAAATGTCTCCGGATTCGAGTGTTCCGGCGTGTGCTGGTTTTAGATTCATCGGTATAGATTTTAAGGTACGTTCTGATTTAAGGTTTATTTCTCCGGACACCCTCCGGTTCTTCCGGGTAATTAATGCACATCATATGCAGACATATGAATGCATTAATATTGATTAAGGTGGATAAACCGACATGCTTCTGTCTGCTGTTTCATGGCATACGCCCATACATAAACATGAACAGTCCTTATCCGCCGCAAATATATAAAAATTTCCAATATCACACAAAGGTTAGAAAAATATTCCGTGACATTGTCCGTCCGATTCTCCATATAAGGCGATCACACAAGACGGCAGAATGCGGCGGCGCAGGTATGGAGCACCTACAAAAGTTGCAGAATACCGCATAATGTTGTAATTTTGCCATGCAATGAAAGAAAAGAAAAATTTTTCATCTCCCTGCGTAATTCTGGCCGAACAGCGTCGTCTTCTGCAACTCGAATACCATGCCGAGAAGGAGGCATTTACAGAGGCCGCCGACAGAACAGGAATATCGCGTCTTGTCGAAAACGGCAACGCATGGTTTCCCATAAGAATCGGAGATGTCCGCCATAATTCGTTAAACCAACGCATCATCGAGGTGTTTCGCACCGAAGAATCGGAAGCAGAGCACAATTTCGAATTCGGACGCCCTGTAATGTTCTTCATCGAGGATAGCGGAAACAAATACATCAGAAGCTGCTTCAACGGCAGCGTGAGCTATGTCGACGGAGACCGGATGGTTGTTGAGATTCCGGAGAATGCGATCCTGCCTTCTCCCGGCACCATACAGAGACCGGGAGTAATGCTGTCGTTCGACGAGACAAGCTACAAGGCGATGTTCGACGCGATAGACCGCACAATCTCGGCGCGCGGACGGCTCGGTGAACTGCGCGATCTGATATATTCCGGCCGCAAAGCGTCAGAACACAAATTCGCACCGCTCGGATTTCCATATCTGAACCCCTCGCAACAGAAAGGGGTAAACAAGGTTTTGGCCGCAAAAGAGATCGCAGTCGTTCACGGACCTCCGGGCACAGGAAAGACAACGACACTTGTAGAGGCCATATACGAGACTCTGAGACGCGAAAGCCAGGTGTTGGTGTGCGCCCAGAGCAACTCCGCAGTCGACCTTATATGCGAACGGCTAACCGACAGAGGTATCAATGTGCTGCGGATCGGGAACCCGACACGAGTGAACGACAAGATGCTGTCGTTTACATATGAAAGGAGGTTTGAAGCCCACCCTGACTACCCTACCCTGTGGAAAATCAGAAAAGACATTCGCGAGCTTCGGATGGCACGGAGACATTCGGATCAATGGCATCAGAAAATAGACCGGCTGCGGAGTCGCGCCACAGAACTTGAGATTCGCATAAAGGGCGATATCTTCGGGGAGGCCCGCGTGATAGCCTCAACCCTTGTGGGCAGCTCAAGTCATCTTCTCGACGGCATGAAGTTCTCCACACTCTTTATAGACGAGGCCGCACAGGCTCTTGAGGCTGCAAGTCTTATACCGATGCGCAGAGCGGGGAGAGTGATATTTGCCGGAGATCACTGCCAGCTGCCTCCCACTGTCAAGTGCCACGAGGCTCTTAAACAAGGCCTGGGCGTATCGCTGATGGAAAGAGTGGTGTCAAGTCATCCTGAATGTGTGGTTCTTCTCACCATGCAATACCGCATGCATGAAGATATCATGCGATTCTCAAGCGAGTGGTTCTACAACGGAGCGATGCAGGCTGCTCCTGAAGTCCGGAACCGGGGAATACTTGACCTTGACATCCCGGTAGAATGGATCGACTCAACTGAACTGATCAAGGATGAGCCGGAAGATGAAGCCGGTTGTGACGAATCTGGGAATGTTATGCAGACGGCACGCAAAATGTCGTTTGCCGAGGCCCTCGCAGGGGAAACGCATGGCAGGATCAATAAAGACGAGGCTCTGCTTACACTTCAGACATTGCAGAACTACATCAACAAGATCGGCAAACGAAGGATTGCCGACGAACGGATCGACATAGCCGTGATATCACCATACAGGGCACAGGTCAGGTATCTCAGACGGCTAATAGCATCGACTCCATATTTCCGCGAGCTGAGGAAACAGATAACGGTAAATACCGTAGACGGATTTCAGGGAAGGGAAAGCGACATAGTGGTGATCTCGCTTGTGCGCTCCAACGAAAGAGGCGACATTGGCTTTCTTCGTGATCTGCGTCGTATGAATGTAGCCATGACTCGCGCCAGAATGAAACTTATCATCATAGGCAACGCCACAACCATGTCATCACATCCATTCTACCGCAAGTTGTTGAGTTATGTCCGTCGGCTTGACCAAGAATCCCGTTCCGGTGAAGACCGGGATCAGACAGAATGTCTCAAAAAATAATGATGAAATGAGTCATTTCGATAAATTTTGTGTAATTTTGAATTATGATCTCAATCAATAACCTGAGTGTGGAATTTTCCGCACGCCCCCTGTTCAACGACATAAGCTTTGTCATCAACGACACAGACAAGATAGCCCTGACAGGCAAAAACGGCGCAGGCAAATCCACATTGCTGAAAATACTCGCCGGAGTGGAGGAGCCGACATCAGGCTCGATCGGCAAACCCAATGACATTACCATCGGCTATCTGCCACAGCAGATGAAACTTGCTGACGACACGACTCTCATCAACGAGACCAAAAAGGCTTTCAACGACATAATCGGCATAAAAGAGGAAATCGACAGCGTCAACATGCGTCTTGCCGAATCTGAAGATTATGAATCTGAAGAATATCACAGGCTGATCGAACGCCTCACATTCCTTAACGAACGCCTTGACATAGAGGGAGCCTCGAATATGGATGCGGAAGTCGAGTCAACACTCACCGGCCTCGGATTCAGCCGCGACGACTTCAACCGCCCCACCCACGAGTTTTCGGGAGGATGGCGCATGCGTATCGAACTCGCCAAGATTCTTCTGCGCAGACCCGACGTGTTGCTTCTCGACGAGCCGACAAACCATCTTGACATAGAGTCGATACAATGGCTTGAGAATTTCATGCAGACAAAGGCGAAGGCGGTCGTGCTTGTCAGCCACGACCGCGCATTTCTCGATAATGTGACAAAACGCACCATCGAGATCTCCTGCGGCAAAGCCTACGACTACAAAGTCAACTACTCGCGGTTTGTCGAACTCCGCAAGGAACGCATCGAACAGCAGATGCGCGCATACGAAAACCAGCAGAAGCAGATCGCCGACATCGAGGCCTTTATCGAGCGGTTCCGCTATCAGGCCACCAAAGCCATTCAGGTACAGAGCCGCATCAAGCAGCTTGAGAAGATCATTCCCATAGAGGTTGACGAGGTCGACAACTCCCGTCTTCGTCTGAAATTCCCCCCGGCCTCCAGATCTGGCGATTTTCCGCTGATTGCAGAAAACGTCGGAAAGGCTTACGACGGGCATCAGGTGTTCGACCATGCAGAATTCACAATCCGCAGAGGCGAGAAAGTAGCGTTTGTCGGAAAAAACGGAGAGGGAAAATCCACATTTGTGAAGTGTATAATGGGAGAGATTCCGTATACCGGCACATTAAAGATCGGGCATAACGTGCAGATCGGTTATTTCGCACAGAATCAGGCGCAGATGCTCGACGGCGAACTCACTGTATTCGAGACAATCGACAACGTTGCCACAGGCGACATGCGGACAAAAGTCAGAGACATTCTCGGCGCGTTCATGTTCGGCGGCGAAGCCTCCGACAAGAAGGTCAAAGTGCTTTCAGGCGGCGAAAAGACCCGACTGGCCATGATAAGGCTTCTGCTTGAGCCGGTGAACTTCCTGATTCTCGATGAGCCGACCAATCATCTCGACATCAAGACAAAAGAGATTCTTAAAGAGGCTATAAGAGACTTCGGAGGCACTGTGATCGTTGTCAGCCATGACCGCTATTTCCTCGACGGGCTTGTCGAGAAAGTTTATGAGTTCGGAGATGGGAAAGTGCGCGAGAATATAGGCGGCATATATGAATTCCTGCGCAAGAAGAACCTTGACAGCCTCAATCAGTTAGAACTTACAAAATCGACAAAGCGTCCGGTATCGGGAAGCGGGCCGGATGTCGCGGAGGAATCCACACCCGACAGCAAGGAGAGCCGCAAGCTGTCATATGCCGAGCAGAAAGAACGCGCGAAAGCCCTGAGCCGCGCTGAAAAGGGGGTCAAGGCAGCCGAAGCCGAAATCGAAGAACTTGAGAAGAAACTCGGAGATTTCGAAGATAAAATGTCGGCCGGAGACGCCTCCCCTGAAGTATTGTCGGGTTATGAGAATACACAGAAAGCACTTGAAGAAGCAATGACCCGATGGGAAGAAGCCTCTTCACTTATCGAAGAACTCAGCAAGTGATTACCTTAGACCGCAGAAACAAAAACCAAGATACCGCATAAACAAAAACCAAGCCGTCCGGGCTATAATCATAAAGATGAAAAAAGGAATAAACCGCGAAAATCTCGACGTTACCGTCGATCCGCGACAAGACTTCTACAGCCACGCATGCGGAGGCTGGCAGAAGAGCCACCCCATCGAGGGTGAATATTCACAGTTCGGAACGTTCAATGTCCTCGCCGAAGAAGCCCGCGACAACGTGCGCCATCTGATCGAGACTCTCTCCAAAGACCTTGATGCAGCGGTGAAAGGAACCATCGCCCAGAAGATAAGCGACCTCTATGCCATGGGAATGGATATGGAACGCCGCAACGAAGAGGGAAACAGACCTTTGCGGCCGATCCTCGAGCGGATCGAGAGTTTCAGTCAGGAAAAACTGGCCGAGACTGTGGCATGGCTTTCATTCGGACTTGACAGTACATTTTTCGGCTACGGCGTAGGCCCCGATCCGGGAGATTCCGACATCAACATGCTCCACGTGATGGAAGCCGGTCTCGGACTCGGAGACAGAGACTATTACCTTGAGAAGAACGAGACAAACGACCGCATACTCGCGGCCTACCGCGACTATATTGTCAAGGTAATGGAACTTGCGGGATATGAGCGAGAGGCAGCTGAACGCATCAGCGCGACAGTGGTCGAAATCGAGACCGAATACGCCCGCCACAAGAAGACAAGAGAAGAGCGCCGCGATCCGCTTGCCGGTTACAATGTGCGTACCATCGGCCAACTCACCGAAGACTATCCCAACTTCCCGTGGGAAGAGATATTCAGGCTTTCAGGTCTTGACAAACCTGAAAGGGTGAACGTATCGTCGCCGGGATACATGGAATTCATAAACAGATATTATCCCGAGCTCACCGACCGGCAGATAAAGGATCTGATGGCATTCGGAGCCGTCTCATCCTCTACCGGAGTGCTCGGAGATGCGTTCTATGATGCCGATTTCGAGATGTTCAGCAGGGTCATGTCGGGAATAGAAGAGAAGAAACCGCTATGGAAACGGGCAATGGCTATTCCGAACTCAATGTTCGGCGAGGCGGTGGGACAGCTTTACGTCAAGAAGTACTTTCCGAGTGAGAACAAGGAATATATGGTGCGTCTCGTCGAGAACCTGCGCACAGCGCTCGGCAAACATATCAGTTCTCTGGCATGGATGAGCGACACAACAAAAGCGAAAGCTCTCGAGAAACTCGCCGCACTCAAAGTCAAGATCGGCTACCCCGACAAATGGAAAGATTATTCCGGCATAAGCATCGACCCTTCGAAATCTTATCTCGAAAATGTGCTTGCCGCATCCGAATGGTTCACACGCGACAACTATTCCAAGATGGACAAGCCCGTCGACAAAGATGAATGGTACATGACCCCTCAGACGGTAAACGCATACTACTCCCCTCTCACCAACGAGATCTGCTTCCCGGCGGGAATACTGCAGCCCCCCTTTTTCGATATCGAGGCTGACGATGCCCAGAACTATGGGGCGATCGGCGTGGTTATCGGACACGAGATGACCCATGGCTTCGATGACAGCGGCCGACGCTATGACATGCATGGGAATCTTGTAAACTGGTGGACTGATGAAGATGAGGAGAAATTCAAGGCTCTGACCGACCGTCTCGTCGGACAGTTCGACAATGTGGAAGTCGCTCCGGGCGTACATGCCAACGGCAAATTCACCCTCGGCGAGAATATAGCCGACCAGGGCGGTCTGCGAGTGGCGCTCACTGCTTACAAGGAAAATCTCGGCAACCTTTCCGCTCCCGACATTGACGGATATAGCGGACTGCAGAGGTTCTATCTCGCCTATGCCGGCGTGTGGGCCTCCAACATCAGACCGGAAGAGATTCTGGTGCGCAACCAGAATGATCCGCATTCTCTTGCTGTCAACAGGGTAAATGTCACTCTGAAGAATATCGACGAATTTATCGAGGCATTTGAGATCAGAGAAGGAGACGCGATGTTCCGCCCCGGACAAGAAAGAGTTATAATCTGGTAGTTCTCTTCAACCCGACAACACATGATCAGTCTCGGTCTTATCGGTTTTCCCCTCGGGCACTCTTTTTCGGCAAGTTACTTCAACAACAAATTCCAGAGAGAGGGCATCGCGGGGGAATACCGCCTTTATCCTTTGGAATCGGCTGAAAATTTCCCTGATTTTCTTTCTCTGCACAGCGGCCTGTGCGGACTCAATGTGACGATTCCGCATAAGGAAAGCATCATGCCGTTTCTTGATTCCCTCTCGGAAGAGGCTGCCGCGATCGGAGCGGTGAACGTCATCAGTATCCAGCGCGACATTCAGGGAAATATGCGTCTGACAGGACATAATACGGACTGGTCGGCATTTCGCGACAGTCTCGCGCCACTGCTTGGACAAGAAAACCGGAAGGCACTGGTGCTCGGCACCGGAGGCGCGTCGAAGGCAGTCGCCTATGCGCTGCGCAGTCTCGATACGGATGTGACTTTCGTTTCACGCACCCCCGGCAACGGCATTATCGGGTATGAGGATCTCACTGCCGATCTGATCAGCGGGCACAAACTGATAGTCAACACGACTCCTGTAGGAATGCATCCGGACACCGGGTCTTGTCCGCGACTCCCTTATGATGCGCTGACACCTGATCATATCTGCTATGATCTCGTCTATAACCCTGAAATTACTCTGTTCATGAAAAAGAGCGCGGAAAGAGGCGCAATTGTAAAGAACGGTCTTGAGATGCTTCACCGACAGGCGGAGAGCGCATGGGAGATATGGAAAAAGGATCTCGGAATGTCTTGACAGCTCCTATGCTTGTACCCCTCGCCGGACTGTGCGCAGGAATACTGCTTGCCGGCGCGGGGTTGTCCATGTGGACATCTCCACTGTTCATATGCGCCGGATGTATTTTATACTTCCTTCTTTCCCGACTGCATAGCGATCCTGTAAAAGCCTATTCCATAAACAGATATCATCACCTTTGGATATTTCTTGTCTTTATCGGCACCGGCATTCTCACCTACGACCTCGACAGACCTTATGTAATTGAGGGTGATCCCGGCAGATTCAGGTTCGCCACAGGAAAAGTGCGTGACGTGTATCAGGACACATCAGGCGACAGATGCGTCGTCGAGGTCAACTCTCTGATTGACAGCAACGGGAGAAAACATACTGCCGAAAATCTGAAAATCATTGTCAGAAGTGATGCCGTGGGCTGCGTCACGGATGACGATATAATTCTGCCTGTCCAACTGAAAAGAATCGCCGATTCGGAAAATCATTTTACGACAGGACACGCCGACAGGATGAAGACAAAAAGGCTGCTATACATTACGACCTGCGACGGCAGCCGCATAATACGTACCGGACACCACGCCACACTATACGGCGTTTCCGCAGCGTGCCGCGACAGACTTGTGGCATTCATCGAGAAGACTCCGCTCCGTAAAGAGACACGGTATTTTCTGATAACTATACTTCTGGGAGACAGAGCCTACCTTGACCGCGACACCAGGGCACTCTTCGCTGACGCCGGAATATCGCACACACTCGCTCTCAGCGGTATGCACGTAGCGATAATCGGCGGCATTCTGCTGTGGCTGCTCTTCCCCATAAATTTCTTCGGACTCTACAGATACAGACTGCTCATAACGGCTGTGCTGCTCGTCGGATACGCATTTCTGACCGGTTGCGCGCCTTCTACGTTACGGGCCACTCTTATGTCTGTCATAATGGTGATATGCGTGTTCATGGAGAGAAAAAACCAAGCGTGGAACTCTCTGCTGCTGGCGACATTTGTCATTCTGCTCGTATCGCCAGCCTCGCTTATGGACGCAGGACTGCAGCTCAGTTTCGCATGTGTGGCCTCGCTTATATTTTTCGTGACTCCGCTCACTCCGATCGACAGACGCAGTCATCCTCATATTTTCAAAGCATACACACTGGTGCTTTCCACCTGGGTAGCGACGGCCGGAACGTGGTGTATCTCCGCATGGTATTTCGGATCGGTCCCTGTCATGTTTCTTCCGGCAAACATGGTTGTGCTCCCTCTTCTGCCTCTTTATCTTGTTGCGGCTGTGGCATATCTTCTACTCGCGGCATGCGGATCAGGGGTGATCTATCCTGTAACAATGGTCACAGACACAATCGGCAGTATTCTTGATTCGGGTCTTTCTGCGCTCAATTACTACCTTGACTATATAACCGGCAACGCGGATTCGGCGATAAATTTCTCGCCTTCCGCCGTAACAGTTGTCCTATGGCTGTCGATGGCCGTCGTGGCTGCCGTAATACTCGGAGGCAACCGAAAGAAGTTTTACAGATGGAGTCTCGCAATTCTCGCCTTATGTTTCACATTCTCTGTGCTTACGCCTGTCAGCGCAAGCAATAAGTCGGACCTGATAGTTCAGAGAGACAGCAGATCGGTAAGTATCGCCTATCAAGAAAGAGAACATGGCGAAGAAAAGAGCCTGACATTCAACAGAGGCAGCATATCATCATGCTCAATCGCGCAAAGACATATATTAAATATTGACAGGACCATAAGGAAAACAGACTCCGAGACCAAACCTCCTCACCTTCCTGACAACTGCGACATACTCATTCTGTCGGGAGGAATCAGGGAAACACTCTCTGAAATAGTGGGACAGTCGCGTCCACGGCGCATTGTGATTCATCCGACAGTAAGAAAAAAGAGAGAAGCCACACTGCTTGCCGAAGCCGACAGCGTCGGCATTCCATGCCACTCCATCAGAATCGACGGGGCGTACAGACTGTCTCATGACAGCATATTATGACATCGCGTCCGGTTACAAGACACTTCTGTTGAGATTTTCAGTCGGAAACAGAGATGATCTGCTCTCCGAAGAACGCCGAAAGACGGGCAAGCGTGGCGATAGTGAAGTTATGCTCACCGCTTAGCCACTTGGTAATCTCGCTCGGTCTTCGGCCAAGAGCCTCGGCAAACTGTTTCTTTGAGTATCCTTTCTCGTGCATAAGACTCTCTATGCGGTTGGCTATGGCCAACGACAATTTTGTTCTTATCCGGACTTCCTGAGGCATTTCCCCAAGTATGCCCGACAAACTGTCTGTATCCTTCATCATATTGATTATGAGTGAATATTGATTCTGAACGGACGATTATCTATTGAGCAGATCAGTCCGCATCAGGAATAAACGGAGCATTCTCGCCCCATTCCCATACTCCGGGCACCACGGCAGCCACATTATATTTTGCAATGCCGAGATCAACTGCATATTTGCCGGAGTCGCCGGTAAAAGCGACAATACGCGAGCGGCCTCCGACTTCGCGCATTTTCAGCCTGACAGGGCGCCGGTTCATGGCTGATGGTGCACATGCCACAGCCTGAAGAGCAGTGTGAAGCCATGGAAACCTGTCAAGAACCTCATGATACTCCACATCGTCGCCGGCAAAGAAATCTCTCGGAGTCATTGTCTTGCGATGAGCGAATCCGGAAGTGATCCTGGCAAGCAGAGATGTGGCCGAGTGCTCGGGTTTGCCGAATGCGACAACAAACGGCACTTTCTCATAAACCTCTACTCTCGCTCCGATATGTGATCCGGAATATGTGCCGCCTACAAAGCAGGTTCCAAGACCGGCACGAACTGCTTCGATCACAAACTGCTGGGCAAAATATCCGGCCCTCTCCACCGCATCAGGAAATGTCGGATCGATTACGGCGGCCATGTAATTCCGCACATTTCTGAACATGCCGTAGCTTCGCGACCAGCCCTGAAACGGCGCGGCATCGTCGAAACATAACTGGAAAGCCAGTCCTGACTCATGTGTGTTGATGTATGTTATCTCGCTGCGGAGTCTGTTTCTGACAGCATCGTCGAGAGTCGTGACACTGTAACTTCTCACTGAATGACGGCTGCGGAGCAGATCAAGAACGCTGCCGGAGTCTGATGAATTATCCACTATACTTCTCTACTTCTTTTTTACAAGTTATCCCCCGGTCTGTCTGCCACCCGCCTGAAACCGCACGAACATTCACTTGCGGCAAATGAAGCCGACTATGCAACTTCAATAAAAAAGGCGGAAGGATACGGACCTTCCACCTTTATATAACAGATATTTGTCTCCGTTAGTCTACAACATCTTCAAGATTGACATCAAACTTGTCGAGGAACGCCATAGTCTTAGCGATGTAGTCTTCCATCACCACGTCTTCGTCGACAAACGGAACTTCCTTGCGGAATTCGGTAAGGACTGTCTCGATATAGGGAGACGACTTCAGCGGGCGGCGGAACTCGATACCCTGCGCCGCGTTCATAAGCTCGATAGCAGCGATATACTTGAGGTTGTCGATTATCTTGTGGAGTTTCGTCGCTGCATTCGCACCCATCGAGACAAGATCCTCCTGTCCGTTAGAGCTGACGATGGAGTCGCATGAGGCCGGCCATGCATACATCTTGTTCTGGCTTACCATCGAGGCGGCAGCATACTGCGGGATCATGAAGCCGGAATTGAGACCGGGATGCGCAACGAGGAATTCGGGAAGACCGCGAAGTCCGAGAATGAGCTGTGCCACACGACGCTCGGAAATGTTGCCAAGTTCATGCAGCGCAACCCCCATATAATCGAATGCCAGAGCAAGAGGCTCGCCATGGAAATTGCCTCCCGACACCACCAGATCCTGATCAGGGAATACGGTGGGATTGTCGGTCACCGAATTGATCTCGGTGTGAAGCACATTTGTGACATGTATCATGGCATCCTTGACAGCACCATGCACCTGCGGGATGCAGCGGAACGAATATGGATCCTGCACATGCTCTTTGTGGCGGCTTATGATCTCGCTCCCTTTGAGCAATCCGCGGAATACCTTGCCGGTCTCGATCTGACCTGCATGCGGACGCACATTCTGGATGCATGCGAGGAAGGGCTCGATGCGTCCGTCGAAAGCCTCCAGCGACATCGCCCCGAAAAGATCGAAGCAATTCACCATGTGCCAGCCGTCGATGAGTGCCTTTATGCCGTTGGCACTCATGAACTGTGTGCCGTTGAGCAGAGCAAGACCCTCTTTTGATTTGAGCCTGATGGGACGCCAGCCCATCTGGGCAAGCATGTCGGCACTCTTTATGCGGCGACCCTGAAAGAACACCTCGCCTTCTCCGATAAGCGGGAGGAATAGATTGGCGAGAGGCGCGAGGTCTCCGGAGGCACCGAGCGAACCACGGTCGCACACCACGGGGATCACATCATTGTTGTAGAAGTCGAGAATACGCTCCACGGTCTCGATCTGAACTCCGCTGAAGCCCATCGACAGAGCGTGCGCTTTCAAAAGCAGCATCAGTTTGACGATGACAGGATCGACCGGAGTGCCGACGCTGCAGGAATGGCTTTTGACGAGGTTCTCCTGAAGAGTGGAGAGTTCATCGTGCGATATGTGCTTGTTGCATAGGGAACCGAATCCGGTTGTCACTCCATAGATCGGTTCCGAGGTCTCGTCGGTTTTTCTGTCGAGGAAGTCGCGGCAATGACGTATTTTTTCGCGGGCTTCTGCCGACAGGGTCAGCCGCGCATTCGATTTAAGTATCGTTTCGATAAGATCATAGGTAAGACTTCCAGATCCTATCGCATATGTCTCAAGTTTATCCATAAGTATGCAGATTATTTGTTTTGGGTGACAATGCGGCCTCTGCTGATCACAGTGCGCACACAGTTCATGCCGACATAATACGGCAATGAACGGTAAGTGTCAAAATTAAGAATAACGATATCGCCACTCTTTCCGGTCTCGATCGATCCGGTCTCTGCGGCAAGTCCGACAGCAGCTGCCCCGTTGAGTGTCAGTGCCGTTATTGTCTCCTCGACGCTCATGCCCATATAGATGCAGGCAAGCGCGATGGTGAGCGGAATAGAGCCCGAAAAGCATGATCCGGGATTAAGGTCGGTCGCAAGGGCGACGGCTGCTCCGGCCTCAATGAATTTACGTGCCGGTGCAAACGGTTCCCTCAGGGCAAATGCAGTCAATGGCAAGAGAGTGGCGACCACTCCCTCTTCGGCCATTCGCCTTATTCCCTCATCGCTGACATGAAGAAGATGATCTGCCGACACGGCACCGACTTCAGCTGCCAGCTCGGCACCTCCGAGAGTGACTATTTCGTCAGCATGGAGTTTCAGTTCAAAGCCGGCGTCTTTTGCAGCATTGAGCAGCCGGCGCGAGTCTTCGATTTCAAACACATTCTTCTCTGTGAATATGTCGAAAAAGCGGGCCTTGCCTTTCGCAGCCGGAATCATTTCGGAAATCATCAGATCGACGTAATCGCCCGTGCGGCCCTTGTATTCCTTCGGCACGGCGTGCGCGCCGAGGAAGGTCGGGACAACCCGAAGTTTTCCCTCTTCTTCTCCTGCGAGAGTGTTGATCACATCGAGCATCTTCAGTTCGGTCGCGGTGTCAAGACCGTAACCGCTCTTCGCCTCGACTGTGGTGACGCCCATCTCAGACATACGGTCCACAAACCAACGGGCTTTTTCCACGAGTGCATCAAAAGACTCTGCGCGTGTCGCATTTACTGTAGACTGGATTCCACCTCCCCTCTCCATGATGCTCATGTAGCTGTCTCCTTTAAGACGCCACTCGAATTCATCGGGACGGTAACCACCGAAGACAAGATGAGTATGAGAGTCGACAAAACCGGGGATAACGGCACGACCCTCGGCATCTATCACCTCGGCATCGATGTCGGAAACCGGCATGTCGGCCATTTTGCCGACAAAAGTGATTATGCCGTCTTCTATCACAATGCCTCCGTCAGGGATGCACAAAAGTTCCGACATCTCGTCACCCCTCCGGCCAGAATTGCCCAGAGGAGTGGAGATGTTAGCGTTGATTATTCGTAGCGAGGACATTACTGACGGTCTATTACACCATTGACGATTGAAAGCACGGCGGCTTCGCGCTCAGTTGCCTCGGCGGCGATCTTTCCGGCTTCGGAAAGTATGGCATCCGCAGCAGTCCGGTCTTTAAGACCGGCTGCATTGATGCGCACGTTGAGCCATGCGCCGAGCACGGCAGAACGTGCTGCAAGCGCGCCAACGCCCGCGTCGCTGACCGATGCGGGATTGCCCGACTCGGCCATCGCCTCAAGAAGCGCGAAAGTCTCAAAAGCGGCCTTCATTGTGCGCAGAGGCACTTCCGTGGCATATAATGTGGCGGCCTCGAGAGCGGCGGCTCTCGCAGCCTTCTCTTCAGGAGAATTCTTAGGCATGGCGAAGACAGCCATTATCCTGTTGAACGCCTCGGTATCCTCGTCGACCAGAGCTATGAGGCGATCCTGTATGGCTCTCCCCTTTTCGGCCCATGCGGAGAATTCCTCCCAGCGGTCATCCCATCCGGCCTTGTGGGCTGAAAGGTTGGCCACCATGGTGCCGAGTGCGGCTGCGAGCGCACCCATGTATGCCGATATCGAACCTCCGCCGGGAGCCGGAGACTCAGAAGATGTCTCGTCGGCAAACTCGCGGCACGTCATGTCTACAAGTCTCGAACCCTTGTCGCCTGAATCGAGCATATACTCGATGATCTTTTCCTCAGGTCTGAACTCCTTGAGTTCATCGAGGCCCATTGACTTGACCGCGATCTTGATGATCTCCTCGTCAGAAATGCCGAGCGAACGCTGCTGCATGCGCAGATAGTGCTTGCCGGCGTCGATTATGGCGCGCTTCGGCACGAGGCCCACGATTTCCGTACCGGTAACGCGGATTCCGCGTGCGGCAGCCGCACGGCTCACCTCGTCAAACGCCTTGTGGAGCGGCACGAGTCCCATGTCGGTAATATTCATCGACACCTGGGCAATGCCATATTCGTCGATAAACCATCCGATTGCTTTCGTACCCTTTAGTGTGCCGGGAATCATGATCGTGTTGCCGTTCTCATCCTTTACAGGCTTGCCGGTCACCTTGCCACCCTCTCTCATCGGACGTCCCTTCTCGCGGACATCGAACGCTATGGCGTTGGCCCGGCGGGTCGATGTCGTGTTGAGATTGAAGTTGACGGCAATCAGGAAGTCGCGTGCGCCCACAGCAGTAGCACCGGTTCTGGCAACACCTTCGTCAAAGGGACGGTCACCGAAATCCGGAGCCTTTCCTACATGATTCATTTTCTCAGGAAGAGCCTCATACTCGCCGGCTCTGCAGACCGCGAGATTCTTGCGCTCGGGAGTAAAGGCCGCAGCCTCATAGCAGTATGTGGGAATATTCAGTTCATCGGATATACGCTTCGCGAGCCGGCGCGCGAGTTCGGCGCACTCCTCGAGAGTTATGCCGCTGACAGGGATCAGCGGACATACGTCGGTCGCACCCATGCGCGGATGCGCTCCGTGGTGTCCGCGCATATCAATAAGTTCCGCAGCCTTGCGCACACCTCTGACAGCGGCGTCAAGCACATCCTCGGGTTCACCGACAAACGTCACCACCGTACGGTTGGTGGCCTCACCGGGATCAACGTCAAGAAGGCGCACCTTGCCACCTTTTTCGATCTCTGCGGTAATGGCGTCAATCACCGCACGGTCGCGTCCCTCGCTGAAATTGGGGACACACTCAATAATCTGCCTCATGGTATTACAAAATGTTATTTATTTTGCGATTAAATTCTCAAGCATGGACTCGTCGGCGATGTTGGGCTCGGTGATATGGAATCCATTTTCCATCTGGGTCTCGTTCCATTCCCTGACGGTGCTCATGGCGTTCTCGTTGCGGGCCCATCCGCGTCGCGCCACTCCGCCCATGACATCCCACAGCATCGCTTTTTTCAGAATCTCGTCTACACGCTCCGAACCGTCGCAAACCATTCCGAATCCGCCGTTGACAGCCTTGCCGATACCTACGCCGCCGCCGTTATGGAGGGCAACGAGGCTCATTCCGCGCGCACAGTTGCCGGCGAAACACTGAACAGCCATGTCGGCCATCACGTTTGATCCGTCTTTTATGTTGGAAGTCTCACGGAACGGCGAGTCTGTGCCGCTCACATCGTGATGGTCACGACCGAGCATGATCGGACCTACCTCTCCGTTGCGGACCATCTCATTGAAACGAAGCGCGATCTTCAGACGTCCCATGGCGTCCTGATAAAGGATGCGGGCCTGAGTGCCGACGACGAGCGCGTTCTTCTCCGCATCGCGGATCCAGTTGTAGTTGTCGCGATCCTGCCCACGGCGGTTCACGTCGATGCATTCCATGGCGGCGCGGTCAGTCTTCACAAGATCCTCATGACGACCGCTGAGGCATACCCAGCGGAAGGGACCGTAGCCGTAGTCGAATAGCATCGGGCCCATGATATCCTCCACATATGAGGGCCATATGAATCCATCTTTTTCGTCAACTCCGTTTTTTGAAATCTCCTTCACCCCGGCATCGTATATGGCCTTCATGAATGAATTGCCGTAATCAAAGAAGTATGTGCCGCGTGCGACCAGAGCCCGGATAGCCTCGTAATGGCGCCTGAGCGAGAGATCGACAAGTTCGCGGAATTTCTCAGGATTCTCATGGAGAAGCTCCGTACGCTCCTCGAATGAGAGTCCGACAGGGCAGTATCCACCTTCATAGACAGCGTGGCATGAAGTCTGGTCGCTGAGCAGCTCGATCTTCTTGTCATGCTCAACTGCATATTCGAGAAGATCGACCACATTGCCGAGATAGGCCACTGAAACCGGGCGTTTCTCCGCCATGGCCTCTTCAGCGACTCTGAAAGCCTCTTCGATATCGTCGGTCTTGACGCTCACCCATCCCTGATCCATGCGGGTCTTGATGCGCGATTCGTCGACCTCGGCTATGATTGCCGCAGCACCAGCGATCTCAGCCGCTTTCGGCTGTGCACCGCTCATGCCGCCGAGACCGGAAGATACAAATATATGACCGCGCAGGTCGCCGTCTTCCGGCACGCCGAGCTTCATGCGTCCGGCGTTGAGGATTGTGTTGAACGTGCCGTGCACAATACCCTGCGGACCGATGTACATCCAGCCTCCGGCAGTCATCTGCCCATAGTTGGCAACACCGAGCTGCATGGCCTCATGCCAGTCATGAAGATTGTCGAACATGCCGACCATCATTGCGTTGGTGATGATGACGCGGGGGGCGTCGGGACGCGAAGGGAAAAGTCCGAGCGGATGTCCTGACTCGACCACGAGGGTCTGCTCGTCGGTCATTTCCTCGAGATATTTCTTTATAAGCCTATACTGCAGCCAGTTCTGGCAGACCTGACCGGTCTCTCCATAGGTAACAAGTTCATAGGGATACAAAGCGACGTCGAACGACAGGTTGTTGTCGATCATCACCTGAAACGCCTTGCCGGCAAGACACTTCCCTTTGTATTCGTCGATCGGCTTCGCCTTGAGATCACCCTCGGGGCGCCAGCGGTAAGCGTAAATTCTTCCGCGAGTGCGGAGTTCCTCAAGAAATTCCGGCGCGGCTTTCTCATGCAGCTCGGCGGGGAGATAGCGGAGTGCGTTTTTGAGTGCGGTGACCGTTTTGCGGTCATCAAGTGTATATCCTCTGTCGGGAGCCCTGCGGATTCCCTCCTGAAATCCCGGCATAGCGGGCCATTCTGCACCAAGTTCGATTCTGTTGTCCATGGTATAATAGGTCATTGTTGTTATACTCTCTGAATATGCATTTACAGGTCAGACAGACCAGATGCCTCATGAACCGGAGACGCGCTTATGCATCAGCAAGAAAATGTCCGACCCATGATTTTTCAAATTTAATAAAATTTGCCGACATTCCAATCACCTTAAGCCAAAAAACGACTGAAATCCGTGCTTATGGGTAAATTCGGTCAAATTCGATCAGTCGGCGGAGGGCACACGCCCGAACATGCGGAATGTACGCTGATAATAATCCGTTGTAAAACGCGACACTACGACTCCTTTCGATGAAGAGGCGTGGATAAAATTCTCGTTGTCGATGACGATTCCTACATGCGACACGCGATCGGGATCCTTGCCTGTGGCGAAAAAGACGAGATCGCCCGCATTGACCTCGGATGCTTCTATCGGAGTGCAGTATTCCGCCTGGCGCGCCGAGTTGCGAGGCAGTTTCGCACCGGTCACCTCCTCGTAGACCATCATGACCATTCCCGAACAGTCCGCGCCCTTCCCCTTTTCCTGGCCCGCATATTTATAGGGTGTTCCGAGCCATGTGCAAGCCTCATCTATAATTTTTTGTCTCGTCTTGCCCACATTGCCGACATGAATATGGGCGACGTCGGGATGACCGGGACGAGTCGCGCCATGACGCGATGAATGGCATGACGCAAGCAGGCATGACACGACAACCGACAGCATCAGCGTCTGAAACAGTTCACAGCAGGTTCTTTTTACCATATAGTCTTTTTTCTGATGCAAATATAACGAATTCCTTTGATGACCCGAAGACATTTACCTGTTTTCTTCAATGAAAATTTGTGAAGCCGGATGATAGATTCCCCGATTTGTTCGTTATTATATATAAGAGTGATGAAACAAAACTCTTTCATAAACTTTATATAACCTGAAATTATGGCAAATAAAAGAGAATTCAAGAAGTATGCCGACGCACTCGGCGCATCGGTGATCGATGAAATGATTTCGGCATATTACAACGTAAATGGTGCTGACCGCGACAAAATAGCTGAATCGATGCAGAAAGTTCTGGGAGCGATCGGCAAGGCAAAAAACAATTCAAACGTATATTTCGACCGCGGGCCGAAAGCTTTCGGAAGCATGGCTGAATATGCCAAGGCTAAGAAGGTGTTCTTCAAGGCTCTTTTCGACAAGATCGAGACTGAGTTCAGCGAGGAGATCAATGAGGCTCTCAAGGTTTTCAACGCCGCTCTCCCCGCTGAAGAGAAAGCACGTAACAAAGAATTCGCCGCCGCACAATGAATATCTGGGGACGCATATTGCGATGGGCACGCTGGGAGGTTTGCATAACCGCGCCCCGGCGTGACAAATGTGTGATATGCGTCGCACCGCACACTTCGAATCTCGACTTCTTTCTGGGCCTCGCGGCCTACAGATCACTGGGGAGAAAAGCCAATTTCCTGATGAAGGAATTCTGGTTTTTCTTCCCTCTGAAATATCTGCTCAAGAGTCTTGGAGGAATACCTGTACCGCGTAAACGCACCGGCGTCTCGCTGACAGAGAGGATAACGGAGATGTTCAAGACACATTCCTATATCAACCTCGCTGTCACGCCCGAAGGCACAAGGAGCGCCAACAGCAGATGGCACACCGGATTTCTGTACATCGCCTCGGGAGCCGGTGTACCCGTTCAGCTCGGTATCATAGACTACCGGGAGAGGCGCATCATCATCAGAGATGAATTTGTACCGACCGGCGACATAGAGCAAGATCTATCCGAAGTCAAAGCATATTACGCCCGGTGGAAGAACTCCGCCCGATATCCTGAACAATTTGAACTGTAACCATTGAGCAACCTCCGGAGGCCTCAGGCTTTCCGGCCGACAATCTCTGCCATGAAATCATCCGACCTGAAAGTATGCCTCTTCCCAATGGAAATCAAATGGGACGACAAGGAGGCCAACCTCAAGACATTACGCGAAACAATATCACACGTTCATCCCGAAACCGATCTTCTGATTCTGCCCGAGACTTTCTCGACCGGCTTCCCGGTGGGTAAAGACAAGGAGGAAGTCCGCGCCCTTGCCGAAAGAAACACAGGCGAGACCGTAGACATTCTGAAGGAACTTGCCTCACGGCACAAGATCGCCATAGCCGGAACGTTCATAGCCGACTCCGGCGGTTCGCTCTATAACCGAGCGTTCTTCATCGAGCCTTCGGGAGACGAGACATTCGAAGACAAGCATCATCTGTTCACCATGGCAGGCGAGAACAAGGTTTTCTCACGCGGCTACGGGCGGCTCGCCATACGCTACCGCGGCTGGAATCTCGCCATGGTCGTGTGCTACGACCTGCGTTTCCCCGTATGGTGCAGAAACGTCAACAATGAATATGACGCTCTCATTGTGGCAGCCAACTGGCCTGAAGTCAGAATCGGGGCGTGGAACACGCTTCTTCCGGCCCGCGCCATCGAGAACGAGGCATATGTGTGCGCTGTCGACTGCAAGGGAACCGACACCAAAGGCTATCCTTACGACGGAAGTTCGGCTGTCTATGACTTCAAGGGAAAGGATGTGTCTGTCCGATTCAGCGACAGCGGACTGGTTTATGCGACGCTGAGCCGCGAAAGGCTCGATTCCTTCCGCGAGAAGTTTCCGGCATGGGCCGACGCCGATCCTTTCAGACTGCTTTGACGTCAGCCGTCATTTACCTGTAAAATATGCCCTGACCTCTCCCACAGGGAGTTTCCCCACAAGATAAAGGGGTATATGCGACGAGTCGGTCGATATCCATGTGTCGATATCGTCACTGGACTTGCGTCCCCCTTTGCGCGTGAAATTGAACCTGATGTGATAAGCCTCGCGCTCGGTCTTGTCTTTGAGCTTTATTTTCTCAATGCCGAGACTGCGGATCTTCACTGTCTCTTTCTGATCACCCGAAAATACAGTGGCGGTATAGAGCCTGTTCCTGTCGAGCTGCGAGTAGTCGAGCTGCCGCAGATAATAGAAGACAGACAGCATGTCGTAGACCGGTCCTGTGGCGGAAAGAGTCTTTTCTGTCATCGAATTCTTCCCGTCTTTGCTGCGGTAACGTCTCGCTACTCCTCTGGTGGTGTTGCCAGACACGCTGTAGGATATCTCGTCGCGTGCATGACGGTCTTTCTCGTGCATTATCTTTGTGTAGCTGACCGGCCGCAGATCATTGATCCGGACTACTCCGAGCAGAGTGTCGCGCACCATATAGATTTTGTCGGCCCACGGTTTAGTCTTCGCCGCAAGCATCAAGTCGTAGTTGGCACCATTGCGCCGCAGCGAGAGAGTGGCGTCGCCGGCATCCTTATGTATGAGCCCCCATTTATATGAAATCACATAATGAAGTTTTTCATCCTTAAACCGGGTGGCCGCAGTCGCCGCGAAAGAAAGTAATGACGACATAACGGCGACTGCAACAGCCATTATCGTTTTTCGTGACATTCTCAGAAACTTTTGATGATACATATTAGAGTGTAGTTGCAGACAGGAGTTTAACAACGGATTCCGACGGACACATCTGATCATCCTGGAAAAACTGACCGGCATAAAAAAAAGCGGCACGAAACGTGCCGCCACAGGGATTTACAACGATTTTCAGTAATATTTCTCGAGTTCCGATTCAAGCACATCCGCCTGCTGAACGCCGGAGACCCGCCATTTCAGATCTCCATCCTTGAAGATCATCAGCGTCGGAACCGAACGGACATTGTACACAGCGGCAAGACGCTGGTTCTTGTCTATGTCGATCTTTATGACCCGGGCTTTGTCACCCACCTTGCCGGCAAGTTCCTCAAGAATCGGATGCATCATCTGGCAGGGGCCGCACCATGTGGCGAAGAAATCCACAAGCACCGGAGTCTGGGACTTTATTAATTCATCGAACTTTTCCATAGTGTAAATATCAAATTATGAAATTTAAGATTCGGAGCCGTTCAGCCTGTTTCTACCGGTCATCTCCTACCGAAAAAAATCGGCAGAGAATCCGAAGAAACCGGATTCAGTCTCTGTTTTAAAACAGCAGAAACATTCATATGGTTTATTTTTCGGTTTACGATTGCATGATTTAAATAAAAGACTTATATTTGCTCCATATTTCCTCCCATAAGGAAAGAGAAGGCAAGAGAGCCTGACAATTGATCAAGACACAATATCATAAAACCTTTTTTACCATGAACACCAATATCACTTTAAATCCCAACAAGGTCGTACAGTACCTCGGGAAAGCTCCTGAAGAGATCCGCAAGGCCGACATCATCCACTTTATAAAGGAGAACGGCATAAAGATGGTCAACTTCATGTATCCGGCTGACGACAACCGGCTTAAGACCCTCAATTTTGTCGTAAACAGCGAGGAGTATCTCGACTCCATTCTGACCTACGGCGAGCGGGTGGACGGTTCGAGCCTCTTCCCGTTCATCGAGGCCGGCAACAGCGACCTTTACGTGATTCCGCGCTTCTCGACGGCGTTTGTCGATCCTTTCGCCGAGATACCGACTCTCTCGATGCTCTGCTCATTCTTCAACAACGAGGGTAAGCCTCTCCCCTCTTCGCCGGAACAGTCGCTCAGACGCGCTCTTGAACTGTTCAAGAAAGAGACCGGCATGGAGTTCTATGCTATGGGTGAACTCGAGTATTACGTCATCAGCGACGACATCGGTCTTTTCGGAGCCACCGATCAGAAAGGATATCATGAATCGGCACCTTTCGCCAAGTTCAATGAATTCCGCACGGAATGCATGTATCTGATCGCTCAGACAGGCGGCCAGATCAAATACGGCCACAACGAGGTGGGCAACTTCACCCTCAACAACAAGATTTTCGAACAGAACGAGATAGAATTCCTTCCTGTCAACGCCCTTGAGGCCGCCGACAGCCTCATGCTGGCGAAATGGATCATACGCACACTCGCCGTCAAGAAGGGATATGACGTGACCTTTGCTCCCAAGATCACCGAGGGTAAAGCCGGAAGCGGTCTTCACATCCATTTCAAACTGATGAAAGAGGGCCACAACATGATGACCGAAAACGGCAGACTGAGCGACAACGCCCGCCGCGCTATCGTGGGCATTCTGGAATATGCCGACGCCATAACCGCAATGGGCAACAAGGTTCCGACCAGCTATTTCCGTCTTGTTCCCCATCAGGAGGCTCCGACTTCGATCTGCTGGGGCGACCGCAACCGCTCGGTGCTCGTTCGCGTTCCGCTGGGCTGGACAGGCGACAACGACATGTGCTCGCAGGCAAACCCGCTTGAGACACCCTCAGACACCCGGCCCGAGAAACAGACCGTGGAACTCCGAAGCGCCGACGGCTCGGCAGATGTCTACCAGCTTATCGCCGCCATGGTGACTGCCGCACGCAAGGGATTCGAGGACGCCGACGCACTGAAAAGAGCAGATGAACTCTACGTAAGCGTCAACATCCACAACGACGCCAACAAGGAGAAACTGAATTCTCTGAAGTCTCTGCCTACCAACTGCTCGGAGTCTGCGGCTGCGCTTGACGCGGCCCGAAACGTATTCGAGGAGCACGGAGTCTTCCCTCCGCAGCTGATCGACGGTATAATCAAGAAGCTGAAATCATATAACGACAAGAACCTCCGAGCCGAACTGTCAGGCAACCGTCAGGAGATGCTCAATCTCGTCAACAAATACTGGCACTGCGGATAACAGGAACTCAGATTTCATCTGACAGACACAAGAGGCGACATTCCTACCGAAGGAATTGTCGCCTTTATTGCTTGAATGCTATCTAAAAAACGGGGGTCTGCATACAATTTATCTGATATATGAGTTAAATAAGGAGACATCATTACAAACTGCAATTTCAATATGAGATATTCACGGCTTGAGGGACTGGACGGAATCGGATCCGAAGGAATGGAGGCGTTGAGAAACGGGAGCGTACTGGTGGTGGGCTGCGGAGCACTCGGATCCATGTGCGCAATGTACCTCGCTGCGTCGGGTGTCGGGCGTATAGGAATCGCCGATTTTGACACCATCGACATTTCCAATCTGCAGAGGCAACTCTTTTTTGACGAGACAACTCTCGGAAAGTCAAAATGCAAGGTGCTCGGAGAAAGGATGAGAGCACTGAATTCAGACGTGACCGTCGAGGAACACCCCATGTTTGTCAAGGATGACAGTGCACGTGATCTGTTCGCGCGTTATGACTTCATTGTTGACGGCAGCGACAATCCCGCCACAAAACATATGACTGCACGCATATGCGAGGAGACCGGCATACCCTACTGCATCGGCGGAGTGAGAGAATTCTCAGGCCAGGTGATGTCGTGGGCGCCCGGTCACAAGGGATATGTCGAGATTTTCGGGGAGGTTCCATCATGTCAGGGTTTTACTCCATGTTCTCTGGCCGGAGTGCTCGGACCGGCAGCGGGAATCGTCGCTTCAGCGCAGGCATCAGAAGCAATAAAGCATCTGACCGCATGCGGCCGGATGCTTTATGACAGATTGTTTGTGTTCGATCTCAGTGGTTTTTCTGCCAACGTGTTCTCGTTCTGAAAAAAAAACTGTCGTTCAGACAGTTCTGTCGAGATGCACGTCGAGTTGCGGGAACGGGAACGAGAAACCGCGTTGCTGCAGTTCTGTATAGAACCGTTCGTTGAGGTCGAAGTAGAGAGGCCAGTAATTTGATGAATGAGTCCATGCCCTGACGACAAACACGATGGCGCTGTCTCCCATTTCCGACAGGCCGACAAAAGGAGTACGATCCACTTTCCGCGGAATGGCTACAGGCATGTCAAGACTACTGTCAGCAGCCACCTCGATTATCTTTTTGCGAGGATGATGGAACAGACGGCTGAAAAATCCCTGCTTCTCCACTTTTTCCTCCTCCCCGGGATGCTCAGTGCGGTATTTTTCTTCGGCTACACGCTCGCGGTAAGCGATATCATCCTCGATGAAATGTCTTACGGTGCGGCTGTCGGAATTGACGATATCAAGCATGGCCGCTTTTGCTGCCTCAAGATCCGTGCCGTATGAAAGGCTTACAGTCCAGTCCACACGTCTGTAATCTTCGAGAGAATAGTTGTTGATCGACGAAGTAGAGAGCACTCCGTTGGGAAGAATGATAGCCTTGTTGTCGACTGTATTGATGACCGTGTTGAAAAGCTGGATTGACTTTACTGTTCCGGTAAAACCCTGCACCTCTATGAAGTCTCCGACCTTATACGGTTTCAGGAGCAGGATCAGCACTCCTCCGGCGAAATTCTGGAGCGTGCCGCTCAACGCCATGCCGACCGCCATACCGGCCGATGCGAAGATGGCGATAAAACTGCTCGTCTCAACCCCGAGAATGCCTATCACTATTATGATCAGGAAGAAATAGAGCGAAATCCTGACAAGAGAAAGGACGAAAGTCGACAGCGAGGCGTCGATTCTGCGCTTTGTCAAGACACTGAACACTGTCTTGAAAATGCGGCTTATGAGAAAACGCCCTACATAAAAGACCAGTATAGCCACCATAAGGCGGAGACCGAATGAGATGAGGGAATTTGTGACTGTCGCCACCACCTCATCGAAACCCATCCCCTTCAGACTTTCAAGAAATGATGCGGAATCCTGCATCTCAGGCATTTCCACAACCGGTATATCTCCGTTCTGCAACATAATAAGATAATATGAATCAGATTATTGACGCTTTACGAGACGCACCACGTTCTCGACATGATGTGTATGGGGGAACATGTCGACCGGCTGCACATCTGTCACTCGGTATTTGGCATCAAGCAGAGCAAGATCGCGTGCCTGTGTGGCAGGATTGCAGCTGACATAGACAAGAACCTCCGGCTCGGCGTTGAGGATGACCTTGACCACGTCTTCATGCATGCCGGCACGCGGAGGATCGATGATCATCACGTCAGGGCGTCCGTGCTTCTCCACAAAACTGTCGGTTAGGACATTCTTCATGTCGCCGGCATAGAAAAGAGTGTTGTCGATTCCGTTGACAGCCGAATTGACTTTGGCGTCAGCTATGGCTTCCTCCACGTATTCGATACCGATGACCTGACGGGCGTTGCGGGCCACAAAATTGGCAATTGTGCCCGTGCCGGTATACAGGTCGTAGACAAGCGGCGCCTTTTCCTCAGACTCAGGCTTATGACCGAGGCCGGCGAAATCTCTTGCCACCTTATAAAGCTCATACGCCTGACGGGAATTTGTCTGATAGAACGACTTGGCGTTAATGCGGAACCGCAGTCCCTCCATCTCCTCCTCGATGTATTCCGCGCCACGGAACACTTTGACATCCTGATCAGCTATCGTGTCATTGACTTTGAGATTGACCACATAGAGCAGCGATTTCACGTCGGGAAACCTCTCCCCTATGGCAGTCATGACACGCGACACACCCTCGGGATCATCCTCACCGAACACCATACAAACCATGACATCGCCCGTAGAGGCTATTCTGATCATGACAGTGCGGAGCAAACCCCGATTCTCGCGTATGTTATAGAAAGACAATCCGTTGCTTTCTGCATAATTGAAAATGAAATTACGGATCTCGTCGCCAAGACTATCCTGGAGAAAACACTCGCCGATATGCAGCACCTTGTCGAAAGCCCCTGGAATATGAAAGCCGAGAGCATTGGAAGACCCTTCGAATCCGGCTCCCGATCTCACCTCTTCCCAGGTACGCCACTTTTTATCTGAAAAAGTGTATTCCATCTTGTTGCGGTATGCCCAGATCGAACCCGAACCGAGAATCGGCGAAATCGACGGCAATTCCACTTTGGCTATGCGCTCAAGCGCGTCGCGAACCTGTTTCTCCTTCCACTTCAACTGTTCCTCGTAAGGGAGATGCTGCCATTTGCAGCCACCGCACACGGTGAAATGGCCGCATCTCGGTTCGGTGCGGACAGGCGAAGGAGACACGAGACGCACGATATGCCCTTCGGCAAAGCTGTGTTTCTTACGGTCGATCTGAACATCCGCAACATCACCGGGGGCACCATACGGTATGAAAGTCACTATCGGAGTCTCATCCGTCTCTCTTATCTTGACCCGTGCCAGAGCCTTTCCCTCGGCGGCCACACTTTCTATCACGACTGATTTCAGCTCGGGAAGAGCCTTTTTCTTTCTTGCCATCAACTGGATTTTTAGAGAATCAATTAGACCGGACAGAGAAAGACCGTCCGGTTCCGGTTCACCAAAAACAAAAAAATTGTGAACTGATCGGAAAAAACACTGCAAAGTTAGTGAAAATCGCCAATTAATTATTAAATTTGCAGTTACAATTTCAAAAAGATTAATGACCATAAAATCTCTCTTAGCGGTTGATTTTATATGCGCGACATTAAATAAACTGAAATTGTGAGAATTATACTTACATCCGGCAACAACCGACCGGCTTCTGTGTTACAGGACTGTGAAGACACGCCGGATGCACGGCATAAAGTTATTACTGATATAGAAATAATAAATAATCCAAAATCACTATGGCAAAAAAAATTTATACTTTCGGCGCAGGCAAGGCCGAAGGTACAGCCGAGATGAGAAACCTTCTCGGCGGCAAGGGTGCCAACCTCGCCGAAATGAATTTGCTCGGAATGCCGGTTCCTCCCGGATTCACAATCACGACAGAAGTCTGCACAGAATATACCCAGTTAGGCCGTGACGCGGTCGTAGCCGACATCAAGGGTGATGTCGAGAAAGCGATTGCTCACGTAGAGAGCCTGACCGGCACTAAATTTGACGATCCCTCCAACCCCCTCCTCGTTTCGGTGCGTTCCGGAGCCCGCGCTTCGATGCCCGGCATGATGGACACCGTGCTCAACCTC
>CAMWRV010000028.1 GCA_947176745.1 uncultured Muribaculaceae bacterium | reverse complement strand
ACCGAAATCTGCGACCCCTGCATTAACATTTTTTGTGGGATGGGGTCTTAAAACAGTCAGTCATGAAATTTATCGTACTAATACCGGCCCGATTCGAATCGACAAGGTTCCCCGGAAAGCCTCTTGCATTGATAGGAGGAGTCGAGATGATAGTCAGAGTTTGCCGACAAGTGGCAAAGACAGGTTTCCCGCTTGCGGTGGCCACCGATAGCGAGGCTATCAGAGAGAGGGTAGAGAAAGCCGGATTCAAGGCAGTTATGACGTCGCCGTCTCACCGGAGCGGCACAGAACGTGTAGAGGAAGCCTACAGGCGCCTCGGCTCCGATGCTGATGTCGTTATTAACGTCCAGGGAGATGAACCGTTTATAAATCCAGAGCAGATCGTAATGCTCGCTGATATGTTCAGGAGGTATGAAAATACAGATATTGCGACTCTTGCGAGAAAATTCGACCCGGAAGCCGGATTTGATGCGTTGTCAGATCCTAATCTTGTAAAACTTGTCATGTCGGAACATGGAGAGGCTTTGTATTTCTCGCGCAGTGTCATTCCATATCTCAGAAAATATCCACGCGAAGAATGGCTCTCCAATGCCGTATTCTATTCGCATATCGGAATTTACGCATACAGGTCATCTGTTCTGTCGGAGATCGTGAAGCTTTCAGAGTCTCCCCTTGAGAGGGCCGAGAGTCTGGAGCAGCTTCGCTGGCTTCAGAACGGATACAGAATACGGGCTGCTGTGTCCGATCATCCCACCATTGGCATTGATACTCCCGAAGATCTCGAAAAGGCACAGAATTTTCTCATGGAGTCAGGAGTGCTATAAATTGCATTGTCGGCCCTGAACCTAATTTTTTTTGCGGTTTTTTGCCCGAAAAATGCAAGAAATTAATTAATTTTGCGGTCGAAAGAAACAAGAATCAAACTCCTAAGGAAAAATGAAGAAAAGTGCACTTCAGAGAATAAGGGCCGAGTACCAGCCCAAGCTGCCCAAAGCCCTTCAGGGCCCGGTCAAAGTGAAATTGGGCGAGGCCACAGAATCTGTAGCGAACCAGAAAGAAATTAAAGAGCTTTTCCCCCACACATACGGCATGCCCGTAGTGGAATTCGTATCCGATGAAAATCCCGTCCGTGTGGAAGAGCCGTTCAATGTCGGTATCATTCTGTCGGGTGGTCAGGCTCCCGGCGGTCACAACGTGGTGAGCGGTATTTTCGACGGTCTCAAGTCGCTCAACAAGGAAAACCGCCTCTATGGATTCCTTATGGGCCCTGCCGGATTCATCAACCATCAGTACATGGAACTGACTGCCGGCATCATAAAGGAATATCGCAACACCGGCGGTTTCGACATCATCGGTTCAGGCCGAACCAAACTTGAGAAGCCCGAGCAGTTCGACGAGGGTCTCAAGATCCTGAAGGAACTCAACATCAAGGCTCTTGTCATAATCGGCGGTGACGACTCTAACACCAATGCCGCAGTTCTTGCTGAATACTACAAGAATATCGGTGCCGATGTGCAGGTGATCGGTGTTCCCAAAACCATCGACGGCGACCTCAAGAACGAATGGATCGAGACATCGTTTGGTTTTGACACAGCATGCAAGGTCTACAGCGAGGTTATCGGCAACATACAGCGTGACTGCAACTCCGCCAAGAAATACTATCACTTCATCAAGCTGATGGGTCGCTCGGCTTCGCATATCGCACTTGAGTGCGCGCTCGAGACTCAGCCCAACATCTGTCTTATCTCTGAGGAGATTCAGGCAAAACGCATGACTCTTGACAACATCGTCAGCTACATCTGCTACGTCGTGTCAGAGCGTGCCAAGCTCGGCTGGAACTTCGGTACGGTTCTCGTGCCCGAGGGTCTTATCGAGTTCATCCCTTCGATGAAGTCTCTGATCAGCGAGCTCAATGATGTGATCGAGGAGCATTCCGCAGAAATCGCAGAACTTGACGAGACAGAGAAACTCGAAAGAATCAACTCCTGGCTTTCCGCTACAAATGCTGAGCTTTACAGCAGCCTTCCCAAAAATATCGCCCTCCAGCTCAGCCTTGACCGTGACAGCCACGGCAACGTACAGGTCTCGCTCATCGAGACAGAAAGCCTTCTCTCGGAAATGGTTGCAAAACGACTTGAGGAGATGGCTGCCAACGGTGAATACAGCGGCAAGTTCAACACCCAGCACCATTTCTTCGGCTACGAAGGCCGTTGCGCCGATCCCACCAACTTCGACGCCGACTATACATATGCACTCGGCTACAATGCCGCTATGCTCATCAATTCCGGTCTGACCGGCTATATGTCGAGCGTGCGCAACCTCACCGAACCCAGCGAGAACTGGATCGCCGGCGGTATACCCATCACCATGATGATGAACATGGAGCGCCGCAAGGGTGAGATGAAACCTGTAATCCAGAAAGCTCTGGTGAATCTCAACGGACGTCCTTACCTCAAGTTCGCTTCGATGCGCGAGACTCTGGCTCTCAATACGCTCTATCAGTATCCCGGCCCCATCCAGTATTTCGGTCCGGCCGAGATCTGCGACCGTCCGTCGATGACACTTCTGCTTGAGCATAACAAGGAGATATAATCATTACCCTGATCATTGAGGAACTGAATATTCAGTCCAGCAGGAGGCTGTGCCGTAAATTCTGATTACGGTGCGGCCTCTTTCTTTTTTTCTTTACGGAATATTTTTAATCGATAATCACGTCACATTTTTGTCGGATAGAGTCTTTTTCAGAAATAATTGTTATCTTTGTCTGTCAAATCAAAGATTAAGACCCATCCCACAAAAAAATGTTAAAGCAGGGACGGCGTCTTTTTCGAGGAAATTATCGTTTAAATTTGAACTCTTACTTAAATGAAACACATAAGATCATTTTTATACTGCGCCGGTGTGGCCGTCTCTATTGCCCTCATTGCAGGAGGATGTTCCAAATCTCCGAATACTCAACGCGATAATGCTCGTGGAGAGGCGGTAAGGGACTCCGTTGCGAACCCGGCTTCAGCCGGTGGTGAATTCAGGGAGGGCTTACCGTCGGTAATCGATTTCTATGCCACGTGGTGCGGCCCGTGCAAGGCTATCGCACCGGTATTTGAAGTCCTGAAAGGGGAGTATGGAGAAAAAATAAACTTTGTAAGTGTCGATGTCGATGCAGACAACGAGACTGCACGCCGATACGCCATAGAAGCTATGCCCACTTTTGTCTTCCTTGATTCAGAAGGAAAGGAAGTGCGCCGCATTGTTG
This sequence comes from uncultured Muribaculaceae bacterium, assembly GCA_947176745.1. GTDB lineage: Bacteria > Bacteroidota > Bacteroidia > Bacteroidales > Muribaculaceae > Lepagella. Next base: position 32,389 of record CAMWRV010000028.1, on the reverse strand, counting down.
GAGCCGACGCCGGAGCACTTTCAGCCGCGGTCGACAGCCTTGCTGCGAATTCATGACGTTAATCATCGAGACAATCAACCTAACATTTATATAATATGGCTACAATTTCCTTAAAGGCGGCTTCCGATATGGAGCTGCTCCGCGACAAGGCGTGGGCGAGATGGGCGGCACTCGGACTGCTCGCATTCGCCATGTTCTGTTCATACATATTTATGGACATACTGTCGCCGATCAAAGATCTTCTGCAATCGACACGTGGATGGGACTCCACTGCGTTCGGCACGATGCAGGGTTCCGAAACTTTCCTCAACGTATTTATTTTCTTCCTCATTTTCGCGGGTATAATTCTCGACAAGATGGGAGTGCGCTTCACCGCGGTCCTTTCGGGTGCGGTGATGCTCGTGGGTGCCATGATCAACTGGTACGCCCTCACTGACGCATTTGAAGGAACATCCCTGTTTGTATGGTTCCAGAACCATCTCAACTACATACCCGGCTTTGACGAACTTGGCATTTCTCCTTTCTACGAAGGCATGCCTGCATCTGCAAAACTTTCAGCTGTCGGCTTCATGATCTTCGGATGCGGAGTTGAAATGGCCGGTATCACCGTGAGCCGAGGTATAGTAAAATGGTTCAAGGGCCGCGAGATGGCTATGGCGATGGGTTCTGAAATGGCACTCGCACGTCTTGGAGTCGGCACCTGTATGATCTTCTCGCCGCTTGTTGCCAATTTCGGCGGAGACATATCAGTGTCGCGCTCGGTAGCGTTCGGAGTCGTTCTGCTGATGATCGCCCTCATCATGTTTATCGTCTATTTCTTCATGGACCGCAAGCTCGACTCCCAGACCGGAGAGGCCGAAGAAAAAGATGATCCCTTCAAGATCTCCGATCTCGGACAGATTCTCTCAAGCTGGTCGTTCTGGCTTGTGGCTCTGCTCTGTGTGCTTTATTATTCGGCAATCTTCCCATTCCAGAAGTATGCTGTCAACATGCTCCAGTGCAATCTGACTCTGCATCCTGATCAGGTCGGACCCTTCTGGGAAAGCGATCTTGCCACATACATACAGTATGTCATCATGCTCGTGACAGCGGCCGGTGCTTTCGCGTTCAGTTTCTCGAAGAGCAAAGGAGTGAAATTCACTTCGCTTGCAGTCGCAGTCGTCGCGCTTGTGGTTTACTGCGTAATGGGCTATATGCGTCAGTCTGCCGCCGCCATCTTTGCGGTGTTCCCCCTTCTTGCAGTCGGCATAACGCCCGCACTCGGCAATTATGTGGACTACAAAGGCAAAGCCGCCTCGATGCTTCTTATCGGCTCGCTGTTGTTGATCTTCTGTCATCTCACATTCGCGTTTATCCTCCCCATGTTTAAGGGTTCCGATATGGGTGGCGTGATTGTGGCATACCTCACGATACTTGTGCTGGGAGCATCATTCTCGCTTGTGCCGGCATCGCTGTGGCCGAGTGTGCCAAAGCTGGTAGACGCCAAGATCATCGGTTCTGCCTATGCCCTGATATTCTGGATCCAGAACATCGGCCTGTGGCTCTTCCCGTTGCTTATCGGAAAAGTTCTTGATTCTACCAACCCCGATGTGGTGAATGCTGTTCAGAACGGCACAATGTCGCCCGAGCAGGCTGCAGTAAGCTACAACTACACGTGGCCTCTCGTGATGCTTGCATGCCTCGGTGGCGCGGCATTGATTCTCGGCTTTGTGCTTAAGGCAGTTGACAAGAAGAAGAAACTCGGTCTTGAACTTCCCAACATACAGGCGAAAGCGGAAGTCGAGGAGTCTGAGGTGATGGCTGCCGAAGAGTGATGACTCCGTAGACATGACATCACGTCATCCAATAAAATCGCGGGGGCGGACAACGGCATCATGCCGGGTCCGCCCTTGTTGAAAATAAAAGAATGCCATCAGGCGTTATAAAGTCATGAAGAGCTACAGAAAACTTATATTACCCGCTGCAGTTTCGCTTCTGTCTCTGCTTTGCGGTGGGAATCCGGCTGCTGCGGAGACCGTGTCGCAGAAACAGGCGTCGAAGATCGCGGAGACATTCTTCAACGCCGCATACAGCCAGTATGTCACCGCGCCCAAACTCGCGTGGAACGGTCGTCAGCTCACCACCGACAGACTTTTCTCTCCATTCTATGTTTACAATCACCCCAAAGGGGGATTCGTAATCATAGCGGCCGACAGCAAGGCTTATCCGGTGCTCGGATACAGCAGGACTGAGAAATTCGACAAAGACAGACTGAATGATGACGAACGTGAGCTTCTCAAGAAGTATGCCCATGAAATAGAGCTTATCCGTTACGATTCACGCGTGCCGGAGCAGGCCGTCGAGGCATGGCGGAATATCGCGCTGCATATCAACAAGGCTCTAAATAATCCCTACGACACTCCCGAATTCATGCGTCTCGACGAAGACGCCCGCGAAAAGCTCGAGGCAATCGACCGCCGCAACAGCTGCATCATGATGCCTTCTGCCGTGGAGTTCGACATATATGACCCCGACCGTTACAGAGACTATACTCTCGATGATGTGACTGCTCCCGCAGAAGAGATACCGTTTTCATTCTATGAAAATTTCATTGCGGAGATAGAGGCGGAGGAAAATGCGAGACTTGCGGCTATCGATGAGATCATATCGCCTTCGGTTCCGGTCATAAAAGATCTCGGAGGCGCCCATTTCTCTGTCAGGTTTCCTGTCGGAATGCGCATGGCTTCGGTCTATTCGCTACAGGGACTCAGAGTGATGGAACGTTATTATCGAGACACGGATACGGTCAACATTGATCTCTCGTCGCTACCTTCAGGATTCTACGTCATGATGGCGCTTGGCGACGACGGCAGAGTCTACGGTCTGAAACTCTACAGATAAAATCTCGTTATGAAGAAACTTCTCGAATCGAAACTGACGGCATGGGCGGCCATGCTGCTCGTGGTTGTCATGGTCTTCCTGACATTTCTGCTCGGTACCCCCTGGTGGGGATTCATTGCTGAGTTTTTCTGCTTTATGGCCGTTTTCAGCCACCTTGTCTCGCTATATTTACGACGTATGAACGTCTGGGCCGCGAGACGGCTTGACACATGTGCGTTTGTATGCCTGATTGTGGCTGTCGTGGGGTTTGTGGCTGAATACGTGGTGTTCAATCTCCTGTGACGCTCAGAGTGTTCCTTCTCCCTGTCTGACGATTTCCGGATCGCCCGATGTGCAGTCTATTATGGTCGAGACCCCCGTGCTTCCTTCGCCCCCGTCAACCATGATATCGACTTTATTGCGGTAAGCCTCTGCGATAAGATCAGGATTGACGGCATAGTCCTCGTCTTCGTAAGCGATGCTCGTTGTGATAAGCGGGTTACCGAGTGACAGTGCGAGTTCGCGGGCAAACGCGTAATCCGGAATTCTTACGCCGACAGTCTTGCGTCCCTTAAAGGCTCTCGGCAGTGTCGATGCCGATCTCAGAAGGAAAGTGAACGGCCCGGGACACACCCTTTTCATAAGACCGAATGCCCGGTTGTCGATGCGGGCATATTCCGCCGCAACCGATATGTCCGGACAGATTATCGACAGGTTTGTCTTGTCGGGATTGATGTTTTTCAGCCGACATATTCTCTCCACGGCTTTCATGTTGAGGGCGTCACCCGTGATTGCATACATTGTGTCGGTTGGAATAACGGCTATCTCTCCCGATTTCAACCGCATGGCAATCTCCCTGATCTGCTCTTCAGAGGCATTGCCGTTCCATATTCTCAGTTTATCCATCTCTTTTATTTTGCTCATTTAAATTTGTACACATATTAATGTTGCCCTTATGTTGCCGTTTGTGGCGGAAACAGATGCGAAAATAAGAAAATAATTGCTAATTTTGCAATTAATTCCACAACAAAAATCAGATTGACCAAGCAATGAAGATAGCGATTGTCGCGGCGATGCAGAAGGAGCTTGATCTCATTCTCACGCTTATACCAGACTATAAGGAAGTTTCAGAGCGAGATTTCACCGCTTATTCCGGGAAACTCGGCCCTCACGAGATTCTTGTGTCGCAATGTGGTATTGGAAAAGTGAATTCGGCTCTCCGCACTGCGCACATCATTGATTCGTTCGCTCCGGATATTGTGATCAATTCCGGAGTTGCAGGAGGCGTAGACGAATCGATGCGTATCGGCTCAGTGCTTGTGGCCGACCGTGTGTCATATCATGATGTATGGTGCGGACCCGGCACGAACTATGGCGTAGCCGACGGATGCCCTGAATTTTTCATTCCCTCCGGCAAAGGCCTTGATGTGATGAGAGATATAGCTGCCGCCTCCGATCTTGATATCCGCTTCGGGCTTCTTTGCAGCGGCGACAAGTTTATTTCACGGCCTGAAGAGGTCAGTGAGATAAAGTCGCATTTTCCCGAGGCTTTGGGCTGCGACATGGAGTCTGCCTCGATAGCGCAGGCCTGCCTTAAATCAGGTGTTCCGTTCATGATTGTAAGAGTGATGAGCGATATGCCCGGCGGCGGCGAGAATATCTCTGAATACCGTAACTTCTGGACCGAGGCGCCGGTGCGAACATTCCGTGTTGTCTCCGACCTTATCGGTCGCTTGAAGTGATCTACATGGCATTGCTGCCATTTCTTTTTCATATCCAATTTTAACACCGAGGAGCTAAATCCTCACCCTGTCCATGCATTCCAAAGAAGAAAAACTAAAAGCGTTCGGCGACTTTCTTGATGTCCTCGACACGCTGCGGGAGAAATGCCCGTGGGATCGCAAGCAGACCAACGAGTCTCTGCGTCCCAACACTATAGAGGAAGTCTACGAACTTTGCGACGCGCTCATGGCCGATGACAATCCCAATATATGCAAGGAACTCGGCGATGTTCTGCTTCATGTGGCTTTCTATGCCAAGATTGGAGAGGAGAAGCAGCAGTTCGACCTTGCCGACGTCTGTACGAGACTGTCGGAGAAACTGATTTTCCGTCATCCCCATATATATGGAAATGTAGATGCCGAGACTCCCGACCAGGTATCGAAAAACTGGGAGAAAATCAAGCAGCGCGAGAAAGACGGCAACAAGTCAGTGCTGTCAGGTGTGCCGTCGGCACTCCCCGCGCTCATAAAGGCCAACCGCATACAAGAGAAAGCCCGCAACGTCGGATTCGACTGGGAAAGCCGCGAGCAGGTATGGGACAAGGTAAAGGAGGAGATAGCAGAAGTCGAACTCGAGATCAAGGGTGGCGACACCGAAGGAAATGCTTCCAATATAGAAGCTGAATTCGGAGATCTTCTTTTCGCTGTCGTAAACGCAGCCCGTCTGTACGGTGTCGATCCCGAAAATGCGCTTGAGCGTACGAACCGGAAGTTTATCGGCAGATTCAATCATATCGAGCGCAGGCTTAAGGAAACGGGCAGGTCGTTCTCCGATGTCACACTCAAGGAGATGGACGAAATCTGGGAAGAAGCCAAAAAAATCTGAACGTGATACTCTGCATTACCGAGAAACCAAGTGTCGGCAGGGATATCGCCCGCATTCTTGGCGCCAATACCCAGAGACCCGGATATTACGAGGGCAACGGATATTGTGTGACATGGACGTTCGGCCACCTCTGCGAGTTGAAGGAACCTGCTGATTACACGCCTCATTGGAAGTCGTGGGGACTGTCATATCTTCCCATGATACCCGATAAATTTGGCATAAAACTTAAAGACGACAAGGGAATCGAGCAGCAGTTCAACACGATCCGCAATCTTATCATGAATTGCGACGAGGTTATAAACTGCGGTGATGCCGGCCAGGAGGGCGAGCTGATACAGCGATGGGTAATGCAGAAAGCCGGTTGTGTGAAACCGGTGAAGCGTCTCTGGGTAAGCTCGCTCACCGATGAGGCTGTTCGCGAAGGATTCGAGCATCTCCGTGATCAGAAAGATCTGGAACCTCTTTACACAGCCGGACTTTGCCGCGCTGTCGGCGACTGGCTCCTCGGCATGAATGCCACAAGGCTATACACGCTCAAGTACGGCACCGATAGGCAGATCCTCTCGATCGGCCGTGTGCAGACTCCCACTCTCGCTCTTGTCGTCAACCGTCAGATGGAGATCGAGAACTTCGTCCCCCGCGACTCGTGGGAACTGAAGACAAAATACCGGAACACGCTCTTCACATCGTCATTAAAAGCATTCGAAACGGAAGAAGAGGGTGCGCGTCTGCTTGACGAACTCCGCCCGCTTCCCATCGAGATAACCGGGGTGGCCAAAAAGAACGGCAAGGAGGCTCCTCCGAGATTGTTCGATCTCACGTCGCTACAGGTGGAGTGCAATAAGAAATTCGGTATGGGCGCCGACCAGACACTGCGGGCCATCCAGTCTCTATACGAGAAGAAACTTACCACTTATCCGCGTGTCGACACCACATACCTTACCGACGACATATATCCGAAATGCGCCGGCATTCTGGGAAGCCTCCGACCTTATTCCGCCCTTGTGCGCGGAATTGGCGAAGGGCGTCTGCGCAAGAGCAAGAAAGTGTTCGACAACTCGAAAGTGACCGACCACCATGCGATAATACCCACCGGTCAGCCGCTGCCGGAGTCGCTCGGGCTTGACGAGAAGAGAGTCTTTCACACCATAGCATTGAGGTTTATATCCGTTTTCTATCCTGACTGTGTCTTTGAGCAGACCACAGTGTCGGCCAAGGTCGGACACGTGGCTTTCAAGGCGAACGGAAGGGTGATAGTAGATCCGGGTTGGAAAAATGTGTATGCAAGGTCGAAAGAGAACGGCACTCCCTCTCCCGAAGATCAAAATGGTGATTCTGCGGTTCTGCCTGTGTTTGTCAAAGGGGAGACCGGTCCCCATGAGCCTCTTCTGGCAAAAAAGACTACCCAGCCCCCGAAGTATTATACAGAGGGTACGCTGCTGAAGGCGATGGAGACGGCCGGATCTACTGTTGAAGACGAAGATTTGCGAGAATCGTTGAAAGCCAACGGAATCGGCCGCCCGTCGACACGGGCCGGAATAATCGAGACTCTTTACAAGCGCGGCTACATACGCCAGGAACGCAAATCGCTCCGGGCCACAAGCGCCGGCATCGAACTGATCGGAATAATCAGAGAGGATCTTCTCAAAAGCGCAAAACTCACAGGAATATGGGAAGGAAGGCTGCGCCAGATCGAAAGAGGTTCTTATAGTGCAGCCGAATTTATCGGCCAACTCAAGACCATGATCGGAGAGATCACGCGAGCCGTGATGCAGGATGCAACCAACCGGCGTATAAGGGCGGAATCAGATGGTTCCGGTCAACAATCCGCATCTTCAGCAGGTGCGGTAAAACAGAAAAAGAGTTCGAAACAGTAGAATGCCACTATAAGAATGACAGCTCAGAAAATCCAGTATATAGCGGTGTTTGTGATTCTCGCCGCAGTCACTGGCTGGATCATTTGGTCTTTGATCCGTCGTAAATCAGGAAAGCATTCCGGATGTTGCGGATGTGGTCTTGCCGATGCGTGCAGGGAGCGCAAGGGATCTGTGTCAAAGACCGTTGATGCGGCATGCGACAGGACGCAGCACGTAGAAAAGGGAAAAAAGTAGACTCTTCATTACTGCTGTTAGGATATAAATTATTATATTTGCAATTTGAACAATCAAAATGAAGAATCTGCTGAATACAGAAGATGTGACGGCTTTCATGCGTCTCCTTGAGAAGCACGAGCGAATAGTGCTTACTTGCCACATGCGGCCTGATGGCGATGCGGTAGGGAGCACTCTCGGACTCTGCCATTTGCTCAGAGACATGGGCAAGGAGGCTCACGTCGTAGTTCCGGACAGGATACCGAAGTGTCTGCATTTTCTCCCTGGGTCAAAGGATCTGGCCGTGTATACGCAATATGATCCTTACTGCACGCGGCTTGTAGGCGATGCGGATCTTATAATAATGTGCGACTTCAACACGGCTTCCCGTCAGGGAGATCTCGCGCCGCTGATCGTGGGCGCCGACTGTGACAAGGTTCTTATTGATCACCACAGAGATCCTGACATTGAGTGCGATGTCATATTCTCTTGTCCCGCCATGTCTTCCACATGTGAGCTTGTATTCAGGCTGATAGCGGCATGCGGTCTATATGGCAAGGTGTCGCTCGAATCGGCCACTTGCCTGCTTGCCGGAATGATTACAGATACCCAGAATTTTACGGTAAACTGCGACAACCCTGAGATCTACGAGATTATGATGCGTCTTATCGAGAAGGGAGCTGACAAGAAGCGCATTATCGACGAGGCTCTCAAGTCGACCACCTACGACGCATTGAGACTCAATAGTTTCGCGTTGCTTGAGCGTCTTGAGATCTTCGAGCAGTCTCGATGTGCGCTTATTGTTCTGTCGAAAGAAGATCTTGCGCGGTTCAGGTATCAGAAGGGCGATACGGAGGGTCTGGTCAATATGCCCCTTGAGATACGGGGCATTGTCTACAGTATCTTCCTGCGCGAGGATGCCGACTGTATCAAGGTTTCGGCAAGAAGCCGTTATGACTTCCCGGTCTGCGACATATGTCGCGACCTTTTCTCCGGAGGCGGCCATCTGATGGCTGCCGGAGGAGAGTTTTACGGCACTCTTGAAGACTGTAAAAAGCTTTTGGTCGCGAGGATGAAGGATTACGACCGCTTCATTCCTGCAAAAATAGACCGTCTTGAAATCAGGCAGTAATCTGCATGTATGACAGAAAACTATATTATTTGATATGAGTAAGAAAATCAACATAATTGGAGTGATATTGAGAATCGCCATGATATTCGCAGGGTGTATGCTCTTGTCTTCATGTGATGACAACAAAAGCTATGCCGACATGCTGCGCGATGAGGAGGCCGCTGTCAACTGGTATCTCGCGCAGAACCGCGTCGAGCCTCGTGTTCCGGAGGATTCTGTTTTTCAGGTGGGCGACGATGCCCCCTTTTATAGGATGAACAACGAAGGCTCGGTATATATGCGTGTAATATCGCGCGGAGATATGGATAACCGTCCCCGCAAAGGGCAGACAGTTTATCTGCGTTTCATGCGTTACGACATCAACTCGATGTATGCCGCCAATTCAGTGAGTGTGAGCGGCAGTGGAAATGCCGAGAATATGGGGTATGTCAACGGTTATTCCCTGGTTTACGGCAATACCGTCCTGACGTCAACCACACAGTATGGTGCCGGGCTTCAGATCCCTCTCGACTATCTCGGCTATGACTGCGAGGTCGATCTGATCGTCAAGTCGATCGATGGTACGACTGACAATATAAGTCTGTGCATCCCATATGTATATAAAAATCTGAAATATTTTAAAGCAGAATATTGATTATGTCTCTCATAAAATCTATTTCCGGCATCCGGGGTACGATCGGAGGCCGGCAGGGCGAAGGCCTTAGTGGCGTCGATGTAGTTAAGTTCACGGCTGCATATGCGGCTTTTATCCGCAAGTCCTATAAGGGTTCATCCAACAGTATAGTTGTCGGCCGCGACGCCCGCATTTCCGGACAGATGGTGTCGCATCTTGTTGTAGGGACTCTGATGTCAATGGGTTTCGATGTGATCAATATCGGTATGGCTTCGACTCCGACCACCGAACTCGCGGTGACTGCCGAGAAGGCATGCGGAGGCATCATTATCACCGCAAGCCATAATCCCATCCAGTGGAATGCGCTCAAGCTTCTCAACGAGCATGGAGAATTTCTCGACGATGCCGAAGGCAAGGAAGTCATCCGCATGGCCGATGAAAATGATTACAGTTTCTCGGAAGTGACGGAACTCGGCAAGGAATATTTCAATGACGCTTATGTGCTCCACCATATCGACGCTGTGAAAAATCTGGCTCTTGTCGATGTCGATGCCATCCGCGAGGCTGACTTCACAGTTGCAGTCGATGCCGTCAATTCTGTAGGCGGTGTCGTGATTCCTCAGTTGCTGCGTGCTCTTGGTGTAAGAAATATTATCGAACTTAACTGCGAGCCTACAGGCCGATTTGCGCACACTCCCGAGCCTATTCCGCAGAATCTCACACAGATCGCCGACGTTATGAAAAATTCTACTGCCGATGTCGGTTTTGTGGTCGATCCGGATGTAGACCGTCTCGCGATAGTAATGGAAAACGGCGAGATGTTTGTCGAGGAGAATACCCTTGTGGCGATAGCGGATTATGTGCTTCAGCACACTCCGGGATCTACGGTTTCGAATCTCAGCTCATCGCGTGGTCTCCGCGACGTGACAGAGAAACATGGCTGCTCCTATTCAGCGGCAGCCGTAGGCGAAGTCAATGTGGTTCATAAAATGAAAGAGACCGGCGCCATAATCGGAGGAGAAGGAAACGGCGGCGTCATATATCCTGAAATTCATTATGGTCGCGATGCTCTTGTAGGCGTGGCTCTCTTCCTCACTCTTATGGCGAAATCAGGCCGAAAAGTGTCGGAGATCAAAGACAGCCTTCCCCGCTATGCCATAGCAAAAAACAAGATCGAACTCACGCCCGATATCGATGTCGATGCAATTCTTGTAGCTGTTAAAGACAGATACTCTCATGAGAATGTGACGGACATTGACGGTGTAAAGATCGATTTCGCCGATTGCTGGGTTCACCTCCGCAAATCGAACACCGAACCCATTATCCGCATCTACAGTGAGGCGGAGACTATCGAGAAGGCTGACCAGCTTGCTCTCGATATGATAAAGGTGATTGAATCAGTCAGATAACCATACAACCTCCTCCATATGCTGAAGCGATTCTTACTCAATATGCTCTCCTCATTTGTCGGCGCGTGGATCGCGCTGGCATTATTCATTCTTTCGGTGGTTTTGCTGCTGGTCGGCCTGGCCGGCAATATGGCTATTTCTGCCGGCAAGGGAGTAGAACAGGTCAAGTCCAGAAGTATTCTGACCATTACGCTTGACGGTCCGATCGAAGAGCGCGAGGCTCCATTCGAGCCTGATCTTTCCATAATACTGAATGGCAGACTCGATGCTCCGCAGACTCTTGATGTAATATGCCAGTCTATCCGCGAGGCCGCGAAGAATGACGATATCGTTGCAATTTATCTCAAGTGCGGCTCTCCGTCTGCTTCCCCAGCCACACTCAATGCCATTCGTGAGGAACTGATAGGATTCAGGAAAACCACAGACGGCAAAAAGAAGATTCTTGCATATGGAGACGGTTTTTCACAGGGATGTTACTTCGTGGCGTCGGCAGCCGACAGCATTTTTATGAATCCGGCAGGTGAGATGGGTCTCCAGGGATTGTCATCTTCCAACTTCTACATGAAGGGGTTGCTCGACAGACTCGGTGTCCAGTTTCAGGTTGTAAAGGTCGGCACTTATAAATCAGCGGTCGAACCCTACATCCTTGAAAACATGAGCGAACCTGCGAGAGCGCAGATGGATACTCTGCTCGGCACGATGTGGGGCTATATCCGTTCGCAGATCTCGGAATCGCGAAAAGGTCTTACTGCATCAGCGATAGATTCTCTTGTAAGTCAGGATTACATAGCGTTCTCTAAGGCTGAATCTGCGGTAAAGGCAGGACTTGTCGATTCTCTGGTGTACGAACGGGAGATGAACCGCCGTCTTGCCGCCATCGCCGGAAGAGAGGAGAAGAAATTGAATTTTGTGAGCCCTGCCACTCTTGTGGCAGGCGGACAGTGGGCCTCGGCCTACAGTTCGAAGCGTCAGATCGCAGTGCTTTATGCATGCGGCGAGATAGCTGACGGCAACAGTAACCAGATCAACTACGAAAACCTTGTGCCTGTAATCGTGAAACTTGCAGATGACGACAATGTCAAGGGGCTCGTTCTGCGTGTCAATTCTCCCGGTGGATCCGTTTACGGAAGCACCCAGATAGGAGAGGCTCTTGATTATTTCCAGTCGAAAGGTAAACCTCTCGCAGTCTCGATGGGTGATTACGCGGCGTCGGGCGGTTATTGGATTTCTGCCGATGCAGACAGGATTTTTGCAGATCCCCTCACTGTTACCGGATCTATCGGCATATTCGGTCTGCTTCCGAATTTCAAAGGTACCCTCGACAAACTCGGAGTTAATGTGGCGACCGTAAGCACAAATCCCGGTGCGGCATTCCCTTCTGGATTCAGACCCCTTGACGAGACCCAGTTGGCGGTGATGCAGAAATATGTGGATCGCGGATATGACGATTTCACTTCACGCGTTGCCAAGGGCCGTAAAATGAAAAAAGAGAAAGTACTGTCTATAGCCGAGGGTCGTGTGTGGTCGGCTATCACCGCGCAACGTATCGGGCTCGTGGATTCACTCGGCGGGTTACGCGATGCAGTGGAGTGGACTGCCGCAAAAGCCGGAGTGCGCGACAATTATGACGTGGCGGCTTATCCTCAGGTGGAACCGACAGTGTGGAATCTGATCAGACTCGGAGCCATGACTATGGCGGAACTTAAAGACGCAGTTGATGCCCGCGATGAAGACAGACTTAAGATCTATCTGATGCGACGTATTCTTTCGCGCAAACCTGTGCAGGCGAGAATGCAAGAGTTCAGAATCGATATCTGATCCTGTTTTGTAAGCTGATTACTATCGTTTAAATTTGAACACTTACTTAGACCCTTATGTAATTATTTGACAAATGAGTGGAACAAGCAACCCTTTACATACGGTTCTTCCTTATGTGTTGAAACCATTGTCTTGGCTGTACGGTGCTGTGACAGACGTCAGAAACTGGCTTTTCGATCACAAGGTTCTTCCTGTGGAAGAGTTTGATGTGCCCGTGGTCAGCATAGGCAACCTGACTGTCGGAGGAACCGGAAAGACTCCTCATGTGGAGTATGTTGCCGGCATGCTGTCCACTACATACAATATTGCGGTTCTGAGCAGAGGCTACAAGAGGAAAACCTCAGGATTTATCCTCGCTAACGGCAACAGCACTCCCGAGAGTGTAGGCGACGAGCCGCTTCAGATCTATCTCAAACTCGGGTCGAGAGTAAAGGTGGCTGTCTGCGAGAACCGTCGTAAGGGTATAAGGGAAATTATGAGACAGTTTCCGGATACGCAGCTCATTCTTCTTGATGACGCTTTTCAGCACAGGTATGTAAAACCGAAGGTAAATGTCATGCTTATGGATTACAGCCGTCCGGTCTATGACGATTCTCTTTTGCCGTATGGTCGTCTCCGTGAGTCCGCGCATCAGGTTAACCGCGCCGACATGGTGGTTGTGACCAAATGCCCTTCAGGTCTTTCTCCACTGTCGTTCAGGCTTATCTCAAAGAAACTCGGTCTTATGCCATATCAGAAATTGTATTACTCAGCATATTCCTATGGCGCTCTTATGCCGGTTTTCCCTGATGACAGCCCATACCATGCCGAGTTGGCAACCCTTTCGTCGCGTGACTCTGTCATGCTTGTGACAGGAATAGCCAATCCGCGTGGATTCGTCCGTCATTTCAGATCCTATCCTTTCAAGGTCACGGTCAGTCATTTTCCAGATCATCACGATTTCTCGCGTGCGGATCTTGAGGAACTGAACAGGAAATTCATATCGCTCAAAGGTGAAAGGAAAATAATTGTAACCACTGAAAAGGACGCCGTGCGCCTCGCCTATAATCCGTATTTCCCCTCTTCGCTGAAACCGTTCATATATTATATTCCGGTCTCCGTAAGAATGGTGGCTGAAACGGAAGATAACGATCTGATCGGTGATCTCGTCAGGATTCTCGGCTGACAACCGCTCCAACCCTTACATCACTGGTGCGTTATATCATGAGGGAGAGGACTTTTGTCTTCTGAAATCATTTACACCTAAAAATACATATCATAACCCATGGAAAAGAATTATTTGGAAAAAATCAAGGAGACAGCTGGCTTTATCAAAGAGAAAGTCGGAGATCTGCCGCATATAGCGGTCATACTCGGCACAGGTCTTGGCGATCTTGTCAATCATATAGAAATCACCAACGAACTTGACTATCATGTAATACCGAATTTCCCGGTATCGACAGTCGAAGGTCACTCGGGCAGACTCATCTTCGGAAACCTCGGCGGCAAGTACGTAATGGCAATGCAGGGAAGATTCCATTACTATGAAGGCTACGACATGAAGGAGGTCACATTTCCTGTGCGTGTCATGCGTGAACTCGGTGTCGAGACTTTGTTTGTCAGCAACGCCGCAGGCGGCATGAACAAGGAATTCCGTGTCGGCGACGTCATGGTGATCACTGATCATATCAATCTTTTCCCTGAAAATCCGCTGCGCGGCAAGAACTATGACGAGCTCGGTCCGCGTTTCCCGGCAATGACAGAAGCCTACAGCAACGCTCTGATCCATATGGCAGACGACATCGCCCGCGATCAGGATATCAGGCTCATGCACGGAGTATACGTCGGAACCCCGGGCCCAACTTTCGAAACTCCTGCCGAGTATGAGTATTTCCGCGTTATCGGTGGCGATGCCGTCGGAATGTCTACCGTTCCTGAGGTAATTGTCGCAAACCATGCAGGAATGAGAGTCTTCGGAGTTTCTGTTATAACCGACCTCGGCGGCAAGGACATCAAGGAAGTGCCCACTCATGAAGAAGTCCAGAAAGCCGCGATCAAGGCGCAGCCCGTCATGACCGGCGTGATCAAGGAAATGCTTGCTAGATTATAATCATCAACTGAATCGAAGGAGACGTAAAATTCATTCATTCCGTAATTTTACGTCTCCGTTATTATATACGGACTTATGGAAAGCAATCAGACAGAAATTTCTTCGCTTGGAGAGTTCGGCCTTATAGAGCGGCTGACAAAAGATTTTCCTCTAAAAAACGAATCGTCGCATGTCGGGGTCGGAGATGACGCGGCTGTACTGGGTTTCGGTGACAGTGAAGCACTTGTTACTACCGACCTGCTTCTCGAAGGCATTCATTTCGATCTTCGCTATGTGCCCCTTAAGCATCTCGGATATAAAGCGGCAGTAGTTAACTTCAGCGATATTTACGCCATGAACGGCCAGCCGCGTCAGATCACAGTCAGTCTTGGCGTTTCGAGCCGCTTTACTGTCGAGCATATAGAAGAACTATATGCCGGAATACGTCTGGCGTGCGAGACCTATGGTGTCGATCTTGTGGGTGGTGACACATCCGCGTCTGTCACCGGCCTTGTCATCAGCATCACATGTATCGGCCAGGCCGCCAAAGACGAGATTGTGTATAGAAACGGTGCAAAACCGACCGATTTGATCTGCGTAAGCGGAGATCTCGGTGCCGCTTACATGGGTTTGCAACTGCTCGAACGCGAGAACCGGGTCGCGGCGGAATCCGCTCCCGGTTTCCAGCCTGATTTCAGCGGCAAGGAATACATTCTCGAACGCCAGCTCAAGCCGGAGGCAAGGAAAGATATTGTCAAACTGCTTGCAGACAATGGAATCCGGCCAACATCGATGATGGATGTCAGTGATGGACTTTCATCAGAACTACTCCATATCTGCAAAAGCTCGGGAGTGGGATGCCGGGTATATGAGGACCGTATTCCAATAGACTATCAGACTGCAGTCATGGCGGAAGAGTTAAATATGAATCTCGTCATGGCGGCGATGAATGGGGGAGAGGACTATGAACTGCTGTTTACCGTACCGCTCGCCGACAACGAAAAGATCGAGAAACTCAAAGGGGTGACAATGATAGGTTATGTGACCTCTCCGGATCTCGGCGCAGCCATGGTGACGCGCGACGGAGCGGAGATTCCTGTCCGCGCGCAGGGGTGGAACGCGTTCCCCGGCCAGTCGGAGAATGTGCAGACTGTTGGCGGAAAATAATACCTCACGTTGCCTTTTAACATTCATAAATAAGATTGCATGTTTCCATAAACTTAATTTAACAGGGCTTGTTAACATAATTAAGTTAAATGTGCTAATTTTGCATATGGAAATATGGCGGGTTTCTATCGTGTCTCATGTAACGGAGATACGGGAAACCTAACCCAAACAGAAGTATAATTCATATGGATGAAACAGTAAACATCAGAGAACTTCAGGATCTTATCGCCTCCAAAAGTAATTTTGTTACCATGATCCGCACCGGAATGGACCGTCGGATCGTAGGACAGAAGCATCTCGTAGATTCGTTGCTGATCGCATTGCTGTGCAACGGACATATTTTGCTTGAAGGTGTGCCGGGTCTTGCAAAGACTCTTGCTATCAAGACTCTTTCAAGTCTCGTCGATGCGCAGTTCAGCCGTATCCAGTTCACTCCGGATCTGCTGCCTGCCGATGTGGTCGGAACTCTGATCTACAGCGTCAAGAAAGAGGCGTTCGAGGTCAAGAAAGGCCCGATTTTCGCTAATTTCGTTCTCGCTGATGAGATTAACCGTGCGCCGGCGAAAGTCCAGAGTGCCTTGCTTGAGGCTATGCAGGAACGTCAGGTCACGATCGGAGACGATACATATCAGCTTCCCTCGCCTTTCCTCGTCATGGCCACTCAGAACCCCATCGAGCAGGAGGGTACATATCCGCTGCCTGAGGCTCAGGTTGACCGATTCCTTCTGAAAGTAGTGATCGGCTATCCCGAGAAGGAGGAGGAGAAAGCCATTATAAGGCAGAATATACGAGGAGCGCAGACTCCCGTGCATCCGATAATCAATCCTCAGGAAATCAAGGAAGTCCAGAATATTGTCGGCAAGATTTACATTGACGAGAAGATCGAGAATTACATTGTTGATATCGTCTTTGCAACACGTCAGCCCTCGAAATACGGTCTTTCTGATCTGCAGAGCATAATATCGTTCGGTGCATCACCACGCGCGTCGATCAGCCTTGCTCTCGCATCGCGTGCGTACGCATTCCTTCAGGGTCGCGGATATGTGATTCCCGAAGACGTAAGGGCGGTATGTCATGACGTGCTGCGTCACCGTATCGGACTTACGTATGAAGCAGAGGCCAACAATATAGATGCCGATGAGGTTATCACAGATATTCTCGACAAGGTGGCAGTGCCCTGACCGCGTAATGGAATGACTTGAATCAGTGGATTATGGATGCCAACGAACTCTTAAGAAAAATCCGAAAGATCGAGATCAAGACAAGAGGTCTCAGTCAGAATATTTTCGCCGGTGAATATCACAGCGCGTTCAAGGGACGCGGTGTGATATTCAGCGAGGTTCGCGAATATGAGCCCGGAGATGATGTCCGCGACATAGACTGGAATGTGACGTCACGTCACAACAAACCGTATGTCAAGGTCTATGAGGAAGAGAGGGAGATGACCGTAATGTTGCTGATTGATGTGAGCGGCAGCCGTGATTTCGGAGCGGCGGGAGACATCAAGAAGGAGAAGATGGCGGAAATCGCTGCGACTCTCGCTTTCTCCTCTATACAGAACAACGACAAGGTAGGTGTCATTTTTTTCTCTGACAAGGTCGAGAAATTCATACCTCCCAAAAAGGGGAGAAAGCATATCCTGTTGATCATACGCGAGATTATAAATTTCGAACCGGAAAGCAGAGGCACGGATGTAGATGTGGCGCTCCGTTTTCTGACAAATGCCATCAAGAAGCGTTCGACGGCTTTCCTTATCAGCGACTTTATTGATGATCACGATTATTTCAAGAGCATGACCATAGCGAACCGCAAGCATGACCTTGCCGCTATCCAGGTCTACGACAGGCGCGATGCTGAGATGCCTGATGTCGGGTTGATCAGAATACGTGATATGGAGACCGGAGCGGATATGTGGATCGACACATCTTCCAAAAACGCAAGATCCAATTACGCAAAAGCATGGTATGCGCGTCAGCAGAAACTTGCGGCCACAACCGCGAAAAGCGGTGTGGATCTCGCT
Organism: uncultured Muribaculaceae bacterium; assembly: GCA_947176745.1. Lineage (GTDB taxonomy): Bacteria > Bacteroidota > Bacteroidia > Bacteroidales > Muribaculaceae > Lepagella. The sequence continues at coordinate 14,606 of CAMWRV010000028.1, read as the reverse complement.
TCTGTCACTACAGATGAGGATTTTGTCAAATCGCTGCTCGGCCTTTTCAGGCGCCGGGCTGTGGCTCGCTGATTTTTCTCGCCACTTTCACAAATATCAGGTGTCATGAACTTTAAATTCCTGAAAATTTTATTGCTCTCGGTTATGACCGCCGGGATCTCGTCTTCGCTCTTTGCTTCGGCGACAGTGCAGGCCCGACTTGATTCCGTCAATCTTCTGATGGGCAAGATGACCACCCTCCATCTTTCGGTGACTCAGCCGAAAGGTGCGAAAGGCAGTTTTCCGATACTTGGCCGTATCCGGGATAACGGCATAATTCCGGTATGCGGTGACAGCGTGGAACTCCGCGCTCCGTCGAAGATCGATACGGTTGAAACCGGTAATTCCATGACGGTCAATTATGACATACCGTTACAGGCTTTTGATTCCGGGTATTACAGATTGCCTGAATTCGCGTATGTCTCGGGCAAGGATACTGTTTTTTCCAAAAGTCTCGCGATAAAGGTAGTGCCTGTCCTTGCGGAAGCCGATACTCCGATTCATGACTACGCTTCGGTTTCGGGCCCTGAAAATCCTTCGATATTCGATCACGTTCCCGACTGGGTGATTGATTACTGGTGGATCCTGTTGATTGCACTGCTTGCGGCTGCCGTCGCCTTCTATGCGGTCAGACGTTACAGAAGCCAGGGCTCGCTGCTTCCCAAGAAACCTGAACCCACTCCGTATGAGGCTGCTCTCTCTTCCTTGAGAGCGCTCAAAGAGAAGAAACTATGGGAGCAGGGTATGGAAAAGGAGTATTATACGGAACTTACCGATATTCTGCGTCATTATCTGTTCCGCAGATTCGGCATCAATGCTGCCGAGATGACGTCGCGCCAGATTCTGGCGGCTCTTAAGAAGAATAAGGAGACTGCCGACAAACGTGTATATTTCAGGCAGATTCTCGATATGGCAGATTTCGTTAAATTCGCGAAAGTCCGTCCTCTTCCCGATGATAATGTGAAGTCTTATGACAATGCATTGAGGTTTGTCGAGGAGACCAGACCCGTTCAGCCGGAGGAGACAGCAGCCGATGTCGTTTCTCCCGATGTCAGACCGAATGAAGATACTGCCCGGTCTGTTGCTGAGAAAGGAGGTGAGAAATGATGTTCCGCCACCCATATCTGTTGTTTTTATTGTTGCTTCTCGTTCCTCTTATCGTGTGGTACGTTCTGAAGTGGCGAAACTCCAATCCCTCGCTCGGAGTGTCGTCTGTGTCCTCACTGAAGGCCTACCGGGCGATATTCAAGGTCTGGATGATGCATTTCTGCTTCTTTCTGCAGCTTGTGGCTGCCGCCGCTGTAATCGTGGCTCTTGCGCGTCCGCAGACTCATGATTCGCTAAGATCGTCAAGCATAGAGGGCACTGACATAGTGCTCGCGCTTGACATCTCAAGCAGTATGCTTGCAACCGACATTCAGCCCAACAGAATAGAAGCTGCCAAAGAGGTAGCTTCCAAATTCGTAAGTCAGCGTACGAATGACAATATCGGGTACGTAGTGTTCTCTGGCGAAAGCCTTTCGCTGATGCCTCTCACCACCGACAAGGCCGCTCTTGTCAATGCCATCAGTTCCACTAAGACCGGAGCTCTGAACGATGGAACAGCGATCGGTGACGGTATCGCTTCGGCTATTAACCGTCTGGTTTCCGGTCAGGCCAAGTCGAAGAGCATCATACTTCTTACCGACGGAACCAACAATGCGGGAGATGTTGCCCCGTCGACTGCCGCCCAGATCGCCCGTCAGAAAGGAATACGAATTTATGCAATCGGTGTCGGCACAAACGGCACCATCAGCATAACCGATCCCTACGGTTTCTCCACTACCACTATGGAGACAAAAATCGACGAGAGTGCTCTGACCGGTATCGCGGAGGCAACCGGTGGAAAGTATTTCCGCGCCACGGACTCACGCATGCTTCGTCATGTGTTTGAGGAGATCGACTCGCTTGAGAAGTCAAAGATAAACGTAAATAATTTCACTCAGACCGAAGAGAATTTCATGCCTTGGATTCTCGCGGCATTGTGCGCTTTGTGTCTGCAGCTGTTGTTAAGGTACACTTTGTTGCGTCGGATCCCCTGATCCACGCTGTTAATATGATTTGATTATGTTCAGTTTCGCATATCCAGAATTGTTGCTGCTTCTTCTGCTGGTGCCGCTCTTCGTGACGCTTTATGCGTGGGCGCGTTATGCAAGACGCAGAAACCTCCGGAAATTCGGAAGGCTTAAGGTAATAGGCTCGCTTATGCCTGAGGTCTCACCGTACAAGCCGCCGCTGAAGCTTTCGTTCGAGATGCTTGCACTCGCCTTCATCATTCTTGCGCTCGCAAGACCGTGGGGTGGTGTAAAAGATGAGAAGACGGTCAAGGAGGGTATTGAGGTTGTCATAGCCGTCGATGCATCAAACTCGATGCTTGCCTCGGCATCCGACTCTCCCGACGGTCCGGACCGTATGCGTACGGCAAAACTTATACTTGAAAAACTCATCAACAGGCTCGACAACGACCGTGTAGGACTTATTGTCTATGCCGGGCAGGCGTATACGCTTATTCCGGTGACCAACGATTACGTTTCGGCCAAAATGTTTCTCAATTCCATCGATCCGACACAGATCGCCGAGCAGGGCACGAACATGACCGCGGCTATCGAGATGGCAGCTAATTCTTTCAGCGACAACAAGAATATAGGTAAGGCCATTATTCTTATTACAGATGCTGAAGAGCTTGAGGATCAGCAGAGTGTCATGGCTGCCGCACAGAACGCCGTCAGAAAAGGCATACAGATCGATGTGGTAGGAGTCGGACAGTCTGTTCCGATGACTATACCGGAAAACGGCCATCTCATGATTGACGGTCAGACCGGAGAGCCGGTCAGGACTGCCCTTAACGAAGAACTCGCCGCCAAAATTTCTTCGGCTGGCAAAGGCATATATGTCAACGCCTCTTCTCGCGATGCCCTTGGCGACCTCGAACGTCAGCTCGGCAAACTCAAGAAAGCAGCCATGGAATCGAGCGTCTATTCACAGCATGACGAGCTGTTCGGTGTGTTTGCCTGGCTTGCTCTCGCATGTATCGTGATCAATGTCTTCTTGCTCGAACGCAAGATAAGCTGGCTGGATAAAATCACATTCTTTAAGAAGGAGGAGAAAAAATGAAATCACGCCTTGTCTATATATTGGTTCTTGCTGTCATGGCGGCTTCGTCGGTATTTACTGTATCTGCCGAATCCACTCGCAAGGAGCGCCGTCTCATCAACCGGGGCAATACTCTCTATAAGGAGCGTAAGTTTGTTGAGGCGCAGAGCACTTATCAGGAAGCAATATCTGAAAATCCCGCTTCTGCCGAAGCTCGCTATAATCTCGGATTGTCGATGGTGCGTCAGGTCGCTAATCCGGCGGACACATCATCGCGAAACCGTGCGCTTCTTGACGGAGCAAGAAAGAATTTCTCAGAAGTGGCATCGCTTGCCAGAACAAAGCCCGGTCTGGCGGCGAAAGCGAATTTTAATCTCGGCAATCTGGAATTCAATGCGAAAGACTATCAGAAGGCAGTCGATTATTACAAGCAGGCACTTAGAATCGATCCTTCCGACGACTTTGCGCGCAAGAATCTCAGAATAGCACAGAAGAATCTTCAGAAACAGAATCAGGACCAGAACCAGAACAAGGATAATAATCAGGATAAACAGGACAAGGACAAGGATAAAAACGACAAGGAACAGGACAAGGACCAGAACCAGAAAGACCAGAACCAGAATCAGGATCAGAACAAAGACAAGGAGCGGAAGAATGACAATCGCCAGAATCTGAGTCAGCAGTCTGCCGCCCAGATCCTTCAGGCCATTGACAATAAGGAGAGTGCCACACGTGCCCGCGTCAACAAGGCGAACAAGGGTGATAAATCGGAGGCGTCCGGACGCAATACGCGCAGATGGTGATGATACGTGTTATTGTCATATTGGCGGCGCTTACCTCTGCTTTCCTGATGTCGGCGAGTGATGCCGGCCGGGATTCAGCTGCTTCTGATCCGGAGCTTTCGATCGAGTGTCGCATGCTTCCGCAGACCTTTTACGAGCGCCAGCCGGTGCCGATGGTTGTCACGCTTGTAAGTTCCACTCCCGACATCGCTTTGGCGGAAGTGCGTTCCGCTCCATCTCTGACAAAAGGGGAGTTTGCATCGGTGCAGAAAGTGTCGCCGGCAGGAAGCGCGTATCAGGAAGTGTCAGGAGGAAAGACATATTACTGTTTCCCGCTTGAGGCATATATGGTCACCATGTCTGATAAAGGTAAATATGAGATAGCGGGGGGAGAATACGAGATCGGAGTGTCTTTTCCCGCAGTAGTCAATGATCCCTTCTGGGGCAAGCGCAGGACATCTGTCGTAAAAAGGTTCCCGGTTCCGGTTGACAAATGTAAGTTCAACGTAAAAGCTCTCCCTGCTCCTCCGCCTTCAGTTGATTTCTCCGGTTCTGTCGGCAAATTTACGATCGAGACCGTCGTGCCGCGCGGCGACATATTTGTCAATGAGGAGGCTGTGGCCGTAGTGGTTCTGCGAGGAACCGGAATGATCGCCGAGTCCACTCTTCCGGAATACAGGAATGCCTTTCGCAACGGTTTAAGGCTCAAATCCATATCGGAATCGCGTGATGCGGCCTATGACAATGGGGAGATGGTTTCCGAACTCAGACTTGAATGCACTTTTATTCCCGATGTCAGAGATGGTGTGGAAATAGGGGAGGTGTCGTTCTGTTATTTCGATCCGGAGGCCGGAGAATATCGCACCGCCCGTTCCGCACCGGTGAGAATCGAAGTCAAATCCACTACATCAAAGAGGGAGAGTATATCAATCTGATCCGAACAGCATAATCCAGAAGTGTATCATGACTAAAAAATTCCACATATTGTTGATTGCCGCTCTTGTGGCTGTTTCTTCTGCTTTCGGCGCGTCTGTCAGGGTATCGGTATCGCCGCAGCGAGGCAAAAACAGGATTGATGTAGGCGATCTCTTTTATCTTACAATAGAGGTCGCCGATATAACGGCAGCACCCCAGAAACCGGATAATGCAGGCGGAGCAAAGCTTGTATATTTCGACAGGACACGCGAGGAAAGCGGCTTTTCGAGTATTAATGGGGTTACGACACGTTCATACGCCGCCACCTATACGGCCACAATGCGTGCGACAAAGGAGGGGTCATATACCTATGGACCCGTCACGGTCGGCGGCGTCAAGAGCAATCAGGTCAGATATAACATTGGTGCCGCGTCGGCATCTCCCTCTCCTACAGCACCTTCGTCTCAGGCAGGAAATTCACCCGACTCCTCGGATGATTCCGATAAACCGAAATATATAGGAAAGGGTGACGGCAATCTGTTTCTCCGCGCAAGTGTGTCAAGCTCGACAGCCTATGAGCAGCAGGCACTCGTGTATACGGTGAAACTTTATACCACCTACGATGCCATAAAATTCGTGGGTGCGACTGCCGCGCCGAAATTCGACGGCTTTGTAATCGAGGAGTCGAAAGATATATCTTCATCGCTCTCGTTCGAGACATATCAGGGCAAGACATACGCAACTGCGGTCATTGCACGCTACATCATTTTTCCGCAGATGACCGGCAACCTGAAAGTGACCGGAAACAATTATACTATAGCTGTAGACCGCAGGGAGTATTATCACGATTCGTTTTTTGGCAACATGTCTTTCAGCACACCGCTGCAGTTAAATGTGTCGCCCAACGATCTTGTCGTCAATGTCAAGGAACTTCCTGCCCCGAAGCCTGCTGATTTTTCAGGGGCTGTAGGCCGGTTCAGACTCACATCTGACCTCGCCGGCTCGCAGTTCAAGACGAATCAGGCGGCTTCTATCGTATATACGCTTACGGGCACGGGCAATATCAAATATGTACAGATGCCGGATCTTTCGGCGCAGTATCCTCCCGAAATTGAGGTTTACACTCCCACCGCAAAGCAGGATGTCAAAGTCGGAACGACCAGTGTTTCCGGTTCTGTCACATTTGATTATTCATTCATGCCTCTTGAGGAAGGATCTTTCCGTATCCCTGACGTGAAACTTGTATATTTCGATCCTGAATCCGGAAAGTATGAGACAACCGTTGCGAAGGGATATTCGATTCAGGTCGGCAAAGGTTCCGCCTCGGGTGAGAATGCAGACAAAACGCGTGTGAAATTCGATTCCAGACTTCAGAAAGTCGACCTTGCGGCACTTTCGGTGGAAGGGAGACCATACATACACTCGATATTCTATTGGCTCTGGTTCATTCTGCCGGTTGTCATGCTTGTGGCTGCTGTAATCATATACAGACGATATGTCAGTCTTCATGCCGACATGGCCTCGTTCAACAGCAGAAGGGCAGACAGAACAGCGAGACGACGGCTGAAGAAGGCTGCCGCTGCAATGAAGAAGGGAGATGCCGACAGATTCTACGACGAGCTGCTGGTGGCTCTGTGGGGATATCTCGGCGACAAATTGAAGATGCCTACCTCTGAACTCATGCGCGACAATGTGCGTCAGGTGCTCTCTTCAAGAAATGTATCTGACGAAGTGTCTGATACATTTATCGGAATAATAGATGATGCGGAGTTTGCAAAATACTCTTCGGCCGGAAGCAAGGATAATCTCGGCAATGCATATGCCGAGGCTACCCGGATCATCAACAGACTGGAAAATGAATTCAAAAACTGATCATTGACATGAAATCAACAGTAGCAATGATAATTCTCGCCATGGCGTCGGTATTCCGCTTTTCTGCGGAAGCCGCTTCGGTAGAGAACGCTGATTCAGCATATGCCCGAGGCGATTATGCCGAGGCTGTGGCGATCTACAAGGATATTTCGGCGTCGCAAGGTTTGTCCTCCTCTTTATGCTATAATATGGGCAACGCTTATGCGAAAGGGGGAGATTACGGCAACGCTCTGGCGTGTTACATCCGCGCCCTTCGTCTTGATCCGTCGAATTCGGAAGCCCGCTCCAATATTGCATATATAGAGTCAAAGGTGGCAGACAGCAACCGTGCTGAACTCAAAGGTAAGAAACTGTCGGTCGAACCGGATGCCCCATCTTTCTTCTCTTCAGTCCGTCTGTTCATCAGCCGAGAGCATCTCAGTGACACATGGGCCGTTTGGGCTGCTGTTTTTTTCATAGCCTTTATCGGTTGTGTTTCCGTCTATATATTCAGCAGACTGGTCACAGTGCGTAAAATCGGTTTCTTTGGCGGATTTGTAATGCTTGGACTAACTCTTATAGGTCTTCTGTTCGCATTCATGGCTGCTTCATATCGTACAGACGAAGGAGTCATAACGGGAGCAAGAGTCAGGTTGCTCAGCGAGGCTTCTGCCGGATCGAAAGAAAATCCTGTGGCTCTCACCCGTGGCACCCGTGTGTCGGTTCTTGACATCTATCCTGCTTCGTCGGAATCTCCCGAGTGGTACAAGGTTCGTCTGAATTCCGACTTTGTCGGATGGGTGCCGGCTTCAGATTTCGAACCCGTAGGCATGTGATGTGAGTTAGACCCCATCCCAAAAAAATGTTAATGCCGGGGGGTAGTCAACGTGATTGTCGTAAAGCGGTTTACGAAGAATAATATGAGTAGTATTCTCTCATTTATGTTTTACAGCATATGAATTGGATAAACAAGATAATCGATATAGACGTTCAATTATAAAAATATGTTTTAAAACAATGTGATTATTTATTACTTTTTCTTTGTGAAACCGTAAAATTTGATTAATTTAGCAAAAGATAAGAAAACGATCACTCTCCATCGAAAAACTCAAATATAACCAATAATTTCTATAATTATGAGCAAGACCATCACATTCAACGAACTCCGTCGTCTCAAAGACAGTCTGCCTGACGGCGCCACCCACCGGATCGCTGACGAGCTCAACGTAACGGTTCAGACAGTACGCAATTATTTCGGTGGCGTGAACTACCAGTTTGGCAAAAATGCAGGTCTTCACATCGAGCCCGGTCCCGACGGCGGTATCGTTGTCCTTGATGACACCACGATATATGACATGGCTGTCAAGATCCTCGAAGAACAGAACAATCAGTAATAACCGGGGCGATGGAGGCAGGAGACAGACTTATCACACTTGTGGTGCATACAGAGGAACGTGCGTTGAGACTCAAGGAGATTCTTGAGTTTCACGATATTCACGTCACACTCGAAGATGTCACTCTTCCCGACCTGCCATTGCAGGTGGCGCCCAAGAAGGTACGCATCCCTGTCGCCTCTCTTGCTCTCGGTCTTAAGATTCTTGAAAGCGGAGAAGTCAAGTCTTCTCCTCTCGCGCTGATCAAAATGACGGGTATGGGCAGTCATCTGCTCATTCCCGTCGATTTTTCTCCGTCAAGCATGACTGCCGTCCGCGTAGGATTTTTTCTTGCCGAGAAGTTCGGTGTCGAGCCGATTATTCTTCATTCCTATATTGCCCCTTTGTTCACTCCCGCAGAAAATTTCGACAGCTTGGGAGAGGGACAGGAGGATAACATGGAATTTGATGCAGCCGAGGCTGCCGGACTCCGGAAACTTGCATCCTCACGCCTTTCAGCTTTCAAGACGGAAGTACTCAGGGCTTGTAAAAGCGGACTTATTCCGGATATAAGATTCTCTACTACGCTGCTTGAGGGTATTCCGGAGCAGGTCATTCAGGAGTATTGCAAACAGAACCATCCGTTGATGGTGGTTATGGCTACACGTGGCATCGACAAGAAGGAGTCTGATCTTGTGGGCAGCGTCACAGCTGAAGTCATTGACTCCTGCAGAATACCGGTCTTCACAGTGCCCGAAAATTATGTGCCGCTCGGCGTCGAGGGCATAAAGCGTGTTGCGATGTTCTGCACGTTTACGTCTTTCGATGTCGCCACGGTGCGTGGTCTTATGCGGACATTTGACTATCCGGCTTGCGAGTTCAGCATGATTCCTGTGAGCGACCGTCCCATATCCAATGCCGCTTCGAGACTCGAGGAGCTCTGTCGCTATCTGTCTGATATGTTCCCTACAGCCGCCTTCCATGCCGCCGGCATATCCAAAGGCAGATTCGATGATCGTGTGAGCAAAGTGCTTTCTGCCAATGACATTCAACTCATAATTGTGCCCAATAAGAAGTCGAGTGCTTTCTCAAGATTCTTTCATCCCACACTCGCACACCGTATTCTGTTTGACCGAGATGTGCCTCTTCTTGTTCTGCCGGTCTGACCGGGGACGTATCGGATACTCACGTTGAACATACAAAGATAACGGCGGCCGCGGTTTTCGCGGCTTATTTTTATCCTAAACATCAGATATATTCTGCTTTTTATCCTAAACGTCAGATATATTCTGCCGAGGCACATACTTTATACCCATGTATTGTCGTTCGTAAATAAGTTAAGAAATTTCATTGACAGTCATGGTCTATCCTCAGGATTTTGAATCTAAAATAGGTTTTGATACTATAAGACATACACTTGCACGGCTTTGCACTTCCCGCATATCACGCGATATCGTGAGCGGAATGTCGTTCTCCACTGATTTCGAGCATGTCATGCATTCATTGAAGAGTGTGAGGGAGATGATGGATATCCGCTCATCGGAATTGCCGTTTCCCGCCTTGTCATCACATGATGTAATGCCTTATCTGACGGAGATCCGGGCAGAGAATTCATTTATGAGTGCGGATCGGCTTTACAAACTTTTGCAGACGCTCGTTTCGTTTGCAGAAGTTCGTGCTTTTTTCGACGCAGAGACAGAAGATGAAGTGAAAGAACATCCTTATCCGGAACTCAGTCGTGATGCCGAGGCTTTGGCGCAGTTCCCGCATCTGGTTCGGGTGATATCCAACGCGATCGATAAGTTCGGAGAGATAAAGGATACGGCGTCTCCATCTCTTTATGAAGTAAGGCAGTCTATCAGGCGCGCCATCGGTTCCATGCAGCGTGCCATGCGCCGCGTCATGGATTCGGCCGTAGCTTCCGGTATTGTTGACAAGGATGCATCGCCCGCAATTCGAGATGGCAGAATGGTTATACCTGTTGCTGCCGGTCTGAAACGCCGGATAAACGGTATCGTGCATGATGAAAGCGCCACGGGTAAAACCGTGTTTATCGAACCTGCCGAAGTGGTCGAAGCCGGAAATCGGCTCCGTGAGCTTCAGATGGAGGAGAAACGTGAGGTAACTGCTGTGCTTATCTCCATTGCTGCGGAAATAAGACCGTATGCGGATGATATCGCAGCAAGTTGCAAGGTTTTGGGCATGCTTGACTTCATCAGAGCCAAGGCTGCATTCGCAGCAGATGTCAATGCTGTTTTGCCACATATCGAAGATAAACCGGAGATAGAATGGTATCATGCCGTCCACCCGGCTCTCTATATATCTTTGCGTCAGCAGGGACGCAATGTCGTTCCGCTCGACATAACTCTGTCTGACGATCGCAGGATTCTGATCATATCCGGGCCTAATGCCGGAGGAAAGTCAGTGTGTCTTAAAACGGTAGCTGTCGTGCAGTATATGATGCAGTGCGGCATCCTGCCTACTCTGTATGACAATTCGCACATGGGATTCTTCAGGAATCTTTTTATCGATATCGGCGATGAACAGTCGTTCGAAAATGATCTGTCTACATATTCATCGCATCTGCGCAACATGCGGTTCTTCCTTCTCAATGCTGACAGAAGGACTCTCCTGCTCGCTGACGAGATGGGTTCGGGCACCGAACCGCAGATAGGCGGGGCTATGGCACAGGCGATTCTTGACAATCTCGGCAGAAAGGGATGTTATGGCATTGTGACGACTCACTATCAGAACCTTAAGACATTTGCCGACAACTGCCCCGGATTTGTCAATGGAGCCATGCTGTATGACAGGGCAAAACTTGAGCCGACATTTCAGCTTTCCATAGGTAACCCGGGAAGTTCTTTCGCAATCGATATCGCCCACAAGATGGGGTTGCCGAAGGATGTCATAGAGGAGGCTAAAAAGATAGTAGGCGAGGACTATGTCAATCTCGACAAGTATCTCTCCGATATTGCCCGCGACCGCAAGTACTGGGCCAACAAGCGGCAGAATATACGAGAAAAGGAGAATCGTCTCGACGGTCTTCTGTCGAAATATGAGGAAGTGGCCGGTGATCTCAAATCACAGAGGCGGGCTATACTCGATGACGCCCGTCGCGAAGCTAAAGAGATCCTTTCAGAGGCTAACGCGCGTATCGAGCGTACGATTCTCGAGATCCGCAAGGCTCAGGCAGAGAAGGAGAAAACAAAACTTCTCCGAAGTGAACTCAAAGACTTCATGGAGGCTGCCCAATCCGAAGCCGTGGCAGACGGATCTGACAGCAGAATAAAGCCTCTCAGACATAAGAGCCGTAAACCGAAGCCGACGCAGCAGCAGCAGCCGAAGATTCAGTCGTCGAAACCGATAGAGCCGGGAGACTTTGTTACTCTCGACGGCGGCAATACTGTAGGCGAAGTGATGTCTGTATCTGGAAAGAAAGCGGAGGTTGCCTTCGGTGCGTTGAGGACAATCGTCGAGCTGTCAAGACTAAAGCCGTCAGGCAGGCCGAAAAAGACGGCCCTTTCTTCTGCTTCTGTCATCAGTTCTTCGACTTCCGAAGAAAGTCGCCGTCGGCAGCTTGCGTTCCGCAACGAGATTGATGTTCGCGGAATGAGAGCGGACGAGGCTCTGCAGGCCGTCACATATTTCATCGATGATGCTATCCAGTTCAATGCAGGCAAAGTCAGGATTCTTCACGGCACCGGTCATGGTATATTGAAGACACTGATACGCAGGCAGCTGAAAACTGTTCCCGGAGTAGAATCGTTTGAAGACGAGGATATCAGGTTCGGAGGAGCGGGCATTACTGTTGTGACACTTGCCTGATGTTTGTTATTGTTAAGTCGATAAGCTGAGATACCGATGTTCAGAAAGACATATGCAGCCCTGTGGATGTTGCTGGCGGTTGCTTTTGCTGTTGTTTCGCTGGTAGCTTTCTCTGATGATATCACAATCGGAGGGAAGACACTTAGAAAAGCTCCATTGGCAGATCTTGTGGCATCTGATTCCTCTGATGCGGATCAGGATTTTCTTTTACCCGATACAGTTCCTGTCCTTGAAGAGAGTATGGTTGTCGATTCCCTTCCCCAGTCGATATTTATTTTCGGAGATTCTATGACTTTTAATCTTGCGCTCAGACTTGCGCAGTATGCAAGGCAGAACGGGCATACCATAAATTCGGTCAACTGGGATTCGAGCAATACAAAGATCTGGGCCGAACATGACACACTTTCATATTATATAAATAAGTTCCGGCCTACACAGATATTCATTTCTCTTGGTAGCAATGAACTCTACATATCCAAGCCGGAGACACGGCTTCCGTATATACGGAAGATTCTCGAAGTGATAGACACAATACCATACGTATGGATAGGTCCGCCCAACTGGAAAGAAGACGGCGGCATAAACGATCTCCTTGCCAGAACATGCCGTCCGGGCTCATTTTTTCGTTCGGCGGGCATGGAGTTCAAAAGAAAAGCTGACCACATTCATCCCACACGGGAATCATCAGCCATGTGGATTGACAGCGTGATGCGCTGGCTGCCTTCATCGGCACATCCGTTTGTGGCGGATCTGCCTGCCGACTCTGTCAAAAAGACTAACCCGCATATTGTTTTTCTGAAAGCTCTCAATAAATAGGATGTTACCATTCGACGGATTAACCGGGGATGTGGCTGAAAAGATAAGCGCACTATTCCTGTATGACCCTGCTTCACCGTTGCTCTTTTCAAGCGGTCTGTTCTGGGTTTTGTTTCTTATTTTTCTTCCGCTGTATGCACTTCTCAAGCGGAGCCGCATACAGATGACTCTGTTCGTAGTGGCGTTCTCGCTATATTTCTATTATAAGTCGAGCGGTCTTTTTTTTCTTATGCTTATGGCGACGTCGCTTGTAGACTGGGGCGTGTCGCGCATGATGTCAAGACTTTCCGACAGTAGAGCGCGGCTTGCTCTGATGTGGTTCTCGATTGTGCTGTCGCTGTCGATACTTGGATATTTCAAATATGCCAACTTCTTTTTATGGAACTGGAATGCAATGGTCGAAGGTAATTTCCAACCTCTCGATATCATACTGCCTGTCGGTATATCTTTTTATACGTTCCAGTCGATAAGCTATGTGGTTGACGTGTATAAGAAGAAGATAGAGCCGACGCGAACGTGGCTTGACTATCTGTTTTTTCTCTCATTTTTTCCTGCTCTGGTGGCTGGCCCGATAGTGCGTGCCGATTATTTCCTTCCTCAGATCAGCGAGAACCGACGCGCGACGTCCGATGAAATATGGGGAGGATTGTGGCTGATAATCATAGGGGTGGTAAAAAAAGCCGTCATCGCAGATTATATAGCGCAGTTCAACGATCTGATATTCAACGATCCTTCATATTATACGGGAGTGCAGACACTTATGGGAGTGCTCGGCTACACGATGCAGATATATTGTGATTTCTCCGGATACAGTGACATGGCGATAGGTATAGCCCTTATAATGGGCTTCAGGCTTGGGATCAATTTCGACTCTCCTTATCAGAGCCGTAATCTCACAGAGTTCTGGAGGCGATGGCACATATCGTTGTCTTCGTGGCTGCGGGATTATGTATATATTCCTCTGGGTGGAAACAGAAAAGGCACTCTTCGCACTTATCTCAATAACTTCCTCACAATGCTTATAGGCGGACTATGGCATGGGGCTGCCTGGAAATTTATTTTCTGGGGAGCCATGCATGGCGTCGGTCTTGCCGTGCACAAGGCTTGCAAGCCGATTTTGCAGAGAATTCCCGACAACTGGTTGACTGTCTTTATAAGCTGGTCGGTTACATTTGTCTATGTCTCTCTGCTGTGGGTCTTCTTCAGGGCTGCCTCTTTCGAAGATTCCATGCTGATAATATCAAACATATTCGTTGATTTCAATTGGAATCAGATTCCGCAGTTTTTCGAGGCAAGGATGGTTTGGTGTGTGATGATGGTTTCGCTTATCGTGTTTCATTTTGTTCCGCAACGCCTGGCCGACCGTGTTCAATATATATTTGTCCGCTCGCCATGGATTGTCAAACTTGTCTGCTTCCTGACGGTGGTGCAGCTTGTAATAGAATTTATGAGTGAGGAGGTGGCTCCGTTCATATATTTTCAGTTCTGACAGAATTGGAGTGACGACAAAAAGCAAGAGTCCGGCTTACGAATGTCTGCCGGACTCTTGCTTTCTCATATGATTTTGACAAATTCTGGTTTCAAAACACATTGATAAGGTCTGATTAGGACGAAATTCAAATTTCGATTAACACTATGAAATATATTTTAACATTTGTTGATTTAACAGATAATCAATAAGATAAACGGATATGTATGTTCTAAAATATAATTTTTTGCGATAAAATTTGCACAGCGGCGATTTTTGCCCTAATTTTGCAATCGCAAATCGGAAACGAAATGACACGCAAACGAGCGGCCAGCTTCCGAAAAGCAAAGAGAACATTGACATAATGCTACCAAGACAAAGCAGCGAAAGTTGTTTTAAGAG
>CAMWRV010000027.1 GCA_947176745.1 uncultured Muribaculaceae bacterium | reverse complement strand
ATCGTTATTTTCCTTAAAAAATTTCACAAATCAAATTAGTTTAAACAACTTCATTATAAAGAAATTTCCGCGGTTGATTTATTTGATATGATAAGTTGAAATTATTATCATCATAATGGTTTTTGGAGTCTAATCCCTCTTTGGCTTTATTATAATTTACGCCATTATAATCGTAATCCAAAACCTCGGATTTCTGATATTTTTTATAATGTGAGTTTTCGTTATTGTATAAAAAAGAAAACCGGGATTGTCGATAATTATAATAGAATGCAACAGAATTATTTCCTTTTAAGGGCAGAAATGCTTGAGATAAGTCTATTCCACCATTTCCTCCATAAATATTCGATTTAAGTTTGATATCTATAACAGCAGATACCCCTTGGTTTATAAATCTTAAAGGAGGAGTCTGATAAACATCAATCTTGTCAATGTCTTCTTTGGAAAGTGTCTGGATTTCTTGAATTGTCGCATCAACACCATCTATTAATATCTTGATATTTTGATTACCCTCAAAAAATACAGAGCCATTTGAAAGTACGGTCAAATTTGGTATTACATTTAACGATTGCAATACATTGGCATAGCTGGCCATGTCTTTCATTGTTATCCGATACGATGTGCGGTCTGTAAATTCCTGAACATCTGCTGGAGTCACAACCACTTCATTTAATGATACCGCTTGAGATAAAATAACAATATTTTTACCCTCGTTGAGATCTTTGTAAAATATTACTTTATCACTAAATTGGGGATGCGAAGCTGTTATATAATTAATTCCTTCGGCAATTTGAATATCAATAAGCCCTTCCTTATTGGATACCCATGTGGCGATAGAGTCTCCATCCTCTTTAAAGCCGATGCATTGCACTTCTGGTATTAAGTTGTTGTCAGTTGTTGAAAAAACAATTGTCTTTCCATGCATAGAAGCAGCAGTTAACAAAACTACTGTGCATGCTAAGAAATATCTTATGATGTTAAAGCCTTTCATAGAATCAATTGAATATTATCTGCGTGAGGACATCTTGGATCTGGATGCCATTTTGTTTTCCCTGCTTTGGCAATTCAATTCCCGGAGTAGCAAGATTCCAATTTGTTGTAATTCCATCTTAATAATTTTTAAGGTGGTTAAAAAGAGTATATCTCTTTGCAAAGTTGTAAAAATTATTTTAAATAAGCAAACATTTGTTTATAATATTGCTATTATTTGAATAAAAAATATTGAATAATGTATTGAGACTCCATCCCACAAGAATGTCAATGCAGGGTCGCGGATTTCTGTCAGATTGGTCTTGCAGGAGAAGGAGAATAGCGTGCCTTTCCAACGACCATATGCCCGGCATGCTCCTTAGAGCCAAATATTGATGGGATTGCCCTGGCAACCCCGCACATCGTGTGCGCGATATGGACGTGTCGTCACAGGCTTGCACTGCGGTGCGTTTGCTTAAGAGGAAAGTTTTTTGTAATTTTGTGATATGCAAATTCAAGCGGCGTTGTATCTTATACCTGTGGAGATCGGGGCGGGAGAGTCTGAAATGACTATCCCGTCCGGGAATGTTCATATTGTAAGGGAGATACGCACGTTTGTGGTCGAGAATCTCCGCACTGCCAGGCGTTGTCTGCGCCGCTGGGACAGGACTTTTCCGATTGATGAGTGCACGTTTCATGAACTTAACGGCCACACGTCGGAGCGCGACATAGCCGGCTATCTCGACGCGCTGAGGCGCGGCGAACCTGTCGGAGTGATGAGCGAGGCCGGATGTCCGGCTGTAGCCGATCCGGGTGCGGCGGTCGTGGCCATTGCCCAGCGTGAGGGGCTGAAGGTGGTGCCTCTTGTCGGGCCGTCGAGCATCCTGATGTCGCTGATGGCGTCGGGATTCAACGGCCAGGGGTTCGCGTTCAACGGATACCTGCCGATCAAGGACGATGAACGTCACCGCGCCGTCAAGGAACTCGAAAACCGGTGTGCGCGCCTCGGGCAGACTCAGATTTTCATCGAGACTCCCTACCGCAACAACCGCATGATCCGATTCCTCTCCTCCGCTCTGCGTCCCGACACGCTGCTATGCGTGGCGTGCGACATAACGGATCCCGAACGGGAATCCATAATCACCCTCCCTGCCTCGAAATGGAAAAACGTAAATGCCGACTACGACAAGCGGCCGGCAATATTCCTTATCCACCGCCAGTGACGGCGTGGACAGCCATATGAGACAGACAGGAAAGAAGATAACATTCAGAAACCAGCCGGAACTGCCGTTCGAGGAATGGGACGGAAATGAAGATGTGCGGACAGCCGCTCGCGACAGGCATGCACAGACTTCGGATCTGAGTGTCGGCGAGGCTGACCGCGAGGCAGACATGGCGTCGCGACGCAGACGCCTCAATTACATATCGTTCGCATCGGGATCGAGCGGAAACAGTTGCTATGTCGGCAACGAAAAAGGGGGAGTGGTGATCGACGCCGGCATCCGCGCCGACGTGATCGAGGATATCCTCCGCGAGCACGGAGTGCCGATGCGTCATGTCAAGGCTCTGATTCTCACTCACGACCATAGCGACCATGTGCGCTATTCATACAATCTTCTGCGCAACAACCGTCATCTCTCGCTCTACTGCACTCCACGCGTGCTCAACGGCCTCCTGCGCCGCCACAGCATATCTCGCCGTATCAAAGACTATCACACGCCGATATTCAAGGAGATTCCTTTCAAGGTGGCCGACATGGAGATCACGGCGTTCGATGTTCCGCACGACGGTTCTGACAACATGGGATTCTCGATAGATTTCGAGGGGCACCGCTTTGTGCTCGCCACCGACCTCGGTGCCGTCACCGACCGGGCGCGCCACTACATGAGCCTCGCCAACTATCTTGTCATTGAGGCCAACTATGATTCCGACATGTTGCGGCTCGGGCGATATCCGGAATATCTCAAAGCCCGCATACGCGCCGGTAACGGACATCTCGACAACCGCGACACAGCCGCCTTTCTGGGCGAGATCGTCAATCCCTCGCTTAAATACATCTTCCTCTGCCATCTCAGCAAGGACAACAACACTCCTGCCAAGGCTCTGAAGGAAGTCCGCGACGCGCTCGAAGCCGGAGGACTGACTGTAGGCAACGCCGAGGATACGCTTGCCGACCGCAGTGCCGACGTCCAGCTTATGGCTCTTCCCCGCTTTGACCCTACGCGCTGGTTCGTGTTCCGTTAGAGACGCGAAGAGCGTAAGATCATCAGGCAAGCGCTCAAATTCAAACGATAAAAAGTCAACCCCGGCACGCACCGCCGGGGTTGACTTTTTATAGTGAAGAGCGTTTCGTTATTGCTTGAAAGTCTGAATACCACTGCATTCGATGCGGCCGTCGTAGCTGTTGACCGACCAGCAGTTTTTCTGGATTCCGTAGATACGGGCCGTGAAAGCGCAGTTGTCGTTGATGTAGACGCAGCAGACGGAATTGTCGGTATATATCTTTATGTTGTAGACTCCGTCGGCGGGCGCGTCAAACAGGTATCCGTCAGCTCCGGCGATGAAGCCCGCCCCCTCGGGGCCTTCCTCCTCGAAGTTTATCTTCCTGCGTCCGTCGCCTTCCGGATTGACCATAATCGTGTAATATTTCTGAGAGTCTGTGCCGCGGACGAACGAGATGCCGAATCTGTCGGTCTCTTCCGATACTGTGACTGTCATGGATATACGGTTGCAGTCGGCGAGACGGTTGAAAAGCACATGACTGTCTGCTCCGAGTGTATACCGGTTTGTGTCGCCTGTCACGTCGCCGCTGCGCGACATTTCCCGGAGCGTGGACTCTGTCGAGAGTTTTGAGTCAATTCCTTTGACAGAGCCGAGACTGAGGGTTCCGTCGGGATGCTGAACGATCCTATGGCATACGAGAGCTCCAGCCCACTCCGGTTCCGCCGGGTATGCTCCGACGTTGGCATTGTCTTTGCCGGGTCGGGTGGGGCACCATCCCCAGATGTAGCGGTCGGTGCCGTCTGAAGCTGTCTTGCCGGCATAGAATGCCCGTGAGTCGAGCATGCCTTCATGCAGGTCCGGCCAGATGCCTGCGTCATCGCGGGTGCAGGCTCTGAGCTCGTCGAGAGTGCGTCCTTTGAAATACTGCACCCGGCGCACAGCCGCATGTTTCTCCGAATAGACGAGATACCACCAGTCGCCCATTCTGAACACGTCGGGGCACTCATAGAAGCGGTCCCACATCATTGTCATGAAGATGCCGCGAGACTCCCATGCGCGCAGGTCGGCTGAACTGTATTCGGCAAGCACACCCTTGCCGTTTTTCTGAGTGGAGACAATCATGTGCCACAGCCCGTCATCGCCACGGAACACGCACGGATCGCGGAAATCGGTAGTGCTGTATTCATCGCCCGGCGAAAGGATGAACGACCGGTCTTTGGTCCATGTGCGGAAATCGGTCGAGGTGGCTGCCATGACACCTTCTCCTATTCCGGTAGCCTCGATATTGACCGAATGGCCGGTATAGAATGTGTGATACGTGCCGTCCGCATCATTATATACAGTTGAGCCTGTGCCGATCGCGCCGTCAAGTTCCATTACAGAGCCTGTGGATATCAGCTCTCCCATAGACTCGTAGCTGGCGCAGTCGCGGGTCGAGATTCCCCATATCGGATGGAAAGTCGCCGAATTGGGACGGAATTCCTGAAGATAAAGAATTTTGAAGTCCTTCTCCTGCGGATCATAGAATGGCATAGGGTCGCCGACATAGCCCACCGCCGGTTTGTAATATGTGCCGAATCCCTGTGCGTCGGTCGATTCGAAATATGTCGCGCTGTTTTCCAGATTACTGTTTTCCGGAGTGTGGCTGTCTTCGCCGCATGAGACCATGACAGTGGCCGCGAGCGACATTGATATTGAAAGTAAACTCATTGGTTTCATGTTGTAATGATATATGGCGTGCAATCTTTCGGGCCGCTGCCGTCATTTGCACAGATAGTTGATGGCGTTCTTAGTGAGTTGATACA
The DNA here is from genome assembly GCA_947176745.1 of uncultured Muribaculaceae bacterium. GTDB lineage: Bacteria > Bacteroidota > Bacteroidia > Bacteroidales > Muribaculaceae > Lepagella. Next base: position 31,068 of record CAMWRV010000027.1, on the reverse strand, counting down.
TATTTTCACGGTACGTATTGGCCGCATCATTGGGATCATGCCATTCGAATGCGGGAGTGCCGATCGTGATTACCCGTCCGCTGGTGTAGCCGTCGAGTATGTCGCGGGGCGCGAATTCCGCTATGGTCACACAGACAGGGTTGTGGTCGTGGGCGGAAGCGAGCGCGGTGGCGCCGGTCTTTTCCTCCCATATGGTCATGTCGCCATATGTGTCCCAGTCGACGATCCACTGCAGGGTGCGGTTTGAGTTCGCGCATCCGGCGGCAAGAAGACAGACTCTTCCGTCGCCATCGGGAGTCAGGCCCTCAAAGAGAGGGTGCGACTCGTGTCCGAGTATGCTGAATCCGAGGTCATATCCCAAAGTCTCGTAGAAATCACCGCCGAACATGTTGCCCGGGCACTGCTGGTCTTTGGCGATTCGCCACACGTCGTTGATGTAGCGTGCCCCGTCGCGGGTCGCCAGAATATTTCCTCCTTTGATATAGTAATCATTGAAAAGATCGCGGGTATCCCACATTATGCCGGGCCAGTCGGTGAAGTCGAGGTGACACCACACCATCGTGAAGTCCGAAAGCTTCACGGTGCCGTCGAGAATCTCCTGCAGCGACACGAAGCGGGAGTTGGGTATGTTAGAGAGCATCCACCGGGCTGCGGCAGCCGCCTCATCGCCAAGAGAGGCCACATCGGGGGCATTGCCGACAAATGCCTTGGGCTCCTGCGAGATCTCGCTTTTGACGGCTGTCGCCGTGTATGTCACGGAGGCGGTGCGGCACACTGCGTCGAGCCGCTGTGGTGACGAGAAATCGAGCACAGATCCCGACGCCGGGGTGACTGCGGTCTCTTCTCCGGTCTCGAAAGTGAGCTGCATTGCCGTCACGTCTTCGTCAAAGGGAACATAAAACAGGATGGTACGCGCATTGTTGTCGATGGTTCCGGCATATCTGCCGTTGAGTGATGCGCTGATGAAGCTCACGTCATCGCGTTTCACGGTCAGTGTGTAGTCGGTGAAGACGTTGCCGTTGGTCACTCGGATATTGCGGGGAACGCTGCAGTCCAATACCTCTCCCGGGTGTATGTCCGCCTCGGCTCCGGGCGCGAGTTCGATGCCGGCGAGCGACATGCCTGTTATGTCATAGCCGTCGGGAACGTTGACTATGGCCGTCTTGGTCTTGTTGTCGATCTCGGCCTCGAATGAGTCGAGGCTGAGACTCAGGATCATCGTGCCTCCGTCGAGACTCATATCCGCGCGGTTTCCATCTCTGCAGTCGGTCAGACCGAATGTCAGTGCGAATGCGAGAGCGAGTAAATATATATGGCTGAATACTGTTTTCATGTTTTCAGGTTGTTGTTTAGTGTTTACCATCCTCCGATATTCTGGGTGTAATGTCCGTTGCTGGCACTTATCTGTGCGAACGGAATGGGAAGATACTCGTTCTTGTCGGCGGTGAAATGCGCCTGTGAGTAAATGGTGCATTTAGCCGCTTCCTCGGCGTAATATCTGTTGAGTGTCTTTTCGGCGTCGCCCCAGCGGACGAGATCGAAAAAGCGGTCGCTCTCCATGGCAAGTTCGAGGCGTCGCTCGAATTTGAGCATCTTCATGGCCTCTTCCTGACTGTAGGTGCCGGTATAGGGCTTGACGAGCATGCGTATACCGTAGGCTTTCTCATAGTCAGCTATCGCCGAGAGACTCTGGGAGGCGCGGGTGCGTAGCGAATTTATGAGTCCGATGGCTTCGCCGATGCGTCCGTCGTTAAGCTGGATAAGGGCTTCGGCCCGCATCAGCATCACATCGGCATATCTGATCACAATATGGTTCATCGGACTCGCCCACAGACCGTCTTTTACCATGAACCCGCTGTCGGGATCGACATTGTGCTTCAGCGATACGTAGTAGCCGTAGAGACCGTTGGAGCGGCTCCAGTCGGCAGTGCGATCCATCATGTACTTTGGATTGAACTCGTAGGGAGTGCCCGGAAGTCCGACGGTGAGGAAAAGACGCGGATCGGCATAGTCGATGGTCATGTCGTAGTCGCTGTTGTTGAATGTGTCGGGCATGGGGTGCCCGTCGCTGTCGGTCCGGAAAGCGTTGACAAGGTTCTGACTCGGCTTGTAGAAGTCGCAGCCGCCGTCGGTCACGCCGGGAATATTGGGCACGATGAGGCCGAACGCCCAGTTGCAGTTGCCGTTCTTTGAGCCGTCGTTCATCGAATACTGCATGGCCCATACGGACTCGATGCCGTTCTCATACTGCGGTTCAGGACGGAAATTGTTGCGGAAGTCGGCTTCGAGACCGCAGCCCGACGCGCCGGTCACCGCAGATTCGGTGTATTCGACCACCTTGCGCAGGTCGTCGGCGTTGATCGATGTGATGGCGTGCGAGGCCTCGTTGTCCTGCCTGTATGCCTTGTAAAGATATGTCTTGGCAAGGTAGGCGGCTGCCGCCGCGCGTGTCGGGCGTCCTTTCTCTGCCTGCACGGCAGGCAGAGTCTCGTAGGCATACCGGAAGTCTTCGGCGATTTTCTCCCATCCCTCGTCGTTGCTGAACTCGCGGTTCGACAGGTTGTTGTAGTCGTCAGGACTCATTCCCGGGTCAATCGCGAACGGAATGTATTTAAAAAGCTGCTTGAGCAGGAAATGTCCGTGCCCGCGCAGGAAACGCATCTCGGCGATGCGGCGGTCTCTGAGCGGATAGGCGTCTGCGTCGACCTTCTCCAGCAGATCGAGAGCGGTGTTGGCACGCGATATGCAGTTGTAGAGGCGTTCCCAGATGCTGCTCAGATTCCATGCGGTGGTCATGACTCCCTGAGAGATCTCGAGGGCGTGGAACACATCGCCGTCTTCCGTGCCGTTGCCTCCCTTGTAGGCGTCGTCCGAACGCACGTCATAGTTCCAGAGACTGAACGAGGAGTTGATATCCTCGCCCGAAATCCAGATGGCATAGGCAGAGATAACGAGATTGTCGATATATTCGGGCTGTCTGAGCTGCTCGTCGTCCATCACGCCCTGCGGCTTCTGCTCGTCAAGAAATGAATCGCAGCTTGCGGCCGTGAGGCTCATGATGAGCGCGGCCAGCGTGTATATTATCTTTTTCATTTGATGTTTCTGTGGAATTAGAAGTTGATGTTGAGGCCGAAAGTCAGTGTCAGCGGTATGGGATAACCGTAGTTGGGGTTCTCCGGATCTACGCCTGTGAAATCTTTGCTCTTGAAAGTCAGGAGATTCGATGCGCTCAGATATAGGCGAAGCTTTGACATGCGCAGCTTTTCGGTGACACTTTGCGGGAAGTTGTATCCGATCTGTATGTTGCGGAGTTTGAGAAACGAACCGTTTTCGACATAGTAGGTCGAGACACGTTTCTCGTTGTTGATGTCGGAACGGCTCACTGCCGGAATCGACGAGTCGCTGTTGACGGGAGTCCATGAGTCGAGCAGACGTTCGCCTTTGTTGAGGAATCCGATGTTGAGTCCGCTCCAGAGGTCGGTCTCTTTCTTGAGATCGGTTATCACGTCTTGTCCCTGCACGCCCTGCCAGAACATGGAGAAGTCAAAGCATTTATACTGCAGATAGACGTTGATGCCGTAGGTGAAATCGGGCGTAGGGTCGAATATCCATTTCTGGTCGCGCTCATCTATTACCCCGTTGTTGTCAAGGTCGGCCCATCGGATGCGTCCCGGTGCCGCTCCCTCCTGCCGGGCATGGTTGTCGACTTCCTCCTGCGAGCGGAAAATGCCGTCTGCCACATATCCGACCTGTGATCCCATCGGATGTCCGATCACGCTCTCGACTCCGTTGCCGCCGAATGTGCCGTTGGCGGCAACTGTTGTCGGCAGCTTTGTGATCTTGTTGCGGTAGGTGGCAATGTTGCCGGTGATTTCGTAATGGAAGTCATAGTCTGTGGTCTTGCGCCATCCGATATTGAGCTCGACACCGTGGTTGAGCACTTCTCCGGCATTAATCCACTGGCTCGTGCCTTCGCCCATGGCCGCAATGCCGACCATCTCCACAAGAATATCAGAGGTTTTCTTGCGGTACCAGTCGAACGATCCGAAGAGCTGGTTGTTGAGGAAACCGAAATCGATACCGGCGTTATACTGGGTAGTGGTCTCCCACTTTATGTCGGGATTTCCTATCTGGTTGCGTTTGAATCCGGAATCGAGTATCGCGCCGCCGTTGGTGCCCGCGATGTCGTATGAAGTTCCGTAGCCGCCGCCTCCCCATGTCGAGCCGGAATACTGCGGCACATAGATCGTATAACGGGCGTAATTGTAGATTTCCTGGTTTCCGGTCTGTCCCCATGAGAAGCGGGGCTTGAGTTCGGTGATCCAGTTGACATCACGCAGGAATGCCTCGTTGTTCGCCCTCCATCCGACTGATACTGACGGGAATGTGGCGTAACGGTTGTTCTTTCCGAATCGCGAAGAACCGTCGTGGCGGAGAGTGATTCCGACAAGATACCGCGAGTCAAACGAGTAGTTGGCTTTGCCGAAGAACGATGCCAGCGAATATCCCTCGCTCGAACCGTAGGCCATGGCGTTGCCGACGCCTGCGTCGGGCCACATGTAGTCGGGTGTCAGGATCGAGAAGTCTTCCTTGTAGGCAGAGAACCACTCGAAGTTCTCGCGGATGAGCTCCATGCCGGCGAGTATATCTACGTGATGTGCTCCGAATTCGCGGTTGTATTGTCCGATAAGGTTCCACATCCAGCGGGTCCAGTGCTCCTGTTTTGCTTCGACGGCGTTGGTGGGGTTGGCCATTGTGCCTTCGGTGATGGGGTATGTGAAGTAGCGGGCTTTCTTCTGCGCGTAGTCAAGACCGAATGTGGTGCGTGCGCTGAATCCGCGTCCGAAGTCGAAGCCGACATATGCATCTCCGAATGTGCGCCAGTATGTATACCGGTTGTCTTTGTTGCGTTCAAGACGCGCCACCGGGTTCTCGCGGTCGGGATAGCCGGCTACAGGACCGGCGTACTCTCCGTCTTCAGTGTAAACAGGGAGCGAAGGGTTGAACTGCAGCACGTTTTGCATGAAGCCGTCGGGTGCGTTGACCTCGCTTGTGCGGTTGATTGTCAGGTGCTCGCCTATGGTAAGGCGGTCGATTGGTTTGTATTCGTTGTTTATGCGTGTGGAGAAACGGTCGAAGTCGGTGTCTTTGATGATGCCCAGGTTCTTGTAGTATCCGAGCGAAAAGAACGACGACAGTTTCTCGGTGCTTCCGCTTACGGAGAAGTTGTAGTTCTGGATCAGACCGGTTCGGGTGGTCTCGTCAACCCAGTCTGTGTCGGATGCCGGAGTGGTGTTGGAAGTGTCGAGATATTTGTTCATCGACACGTTGTAAAGCACGGGATTGCCTGATTTGTCGTATCCCCAGTTGTAGCGGTATCCGAGGGCGTTGCTGTTGGGATCTTGTCCGTCATTGACGAAAGCCTGCCACATTACGCGGCCGTATTGCTCGGCGTTGAGTGTTTTGAGCCGGTTGTTGTAGAATGAGGCAGCCACAGAGGCGTCGAGTGTGATCTTGAGGTTCTTGCCGCGCCTGGTGGTGATGATTATCACGCCGTTGGCCGCGCGGGAACCGTAGATCGAAGCTGAGGCCGCGTCCTTGAGGATCTGGATGGACTCGATGTCGTTGGGATTTAGCTCGTGCATGCCGGCCTTGGTCGGCACTCCGTCGATGATGTATAGCGGGTCATTGTTGTTGAGTGTCCCCACACCGCGGATGCGTACTGTCGATGAGCCGCTGAGGTTGCCGTCGGCGGTGATGTTCATGCCCGGAACGCGTCCCTGCATCGCCTTGACTACGTTGTTCTCTCCGAGTTTCTCGAGTTCGTCGGTGTTGACGGCGGTGATCGCTCCGGTCACGTCGGCTTTCTTCTGAGTGGAGTAGCCCACGACCACAATCTCGTCGAGCACATCGGAGTTTTCCGACATCTCGATTGTCATGACGGGAGTGGCGGTTCCCGTGAAGTCCTGATAACCGACATAGGTGACCTTTATTTTAGATCCTTCGGGAACGGTTATCGAGAAGTTCCCGTCGATGTCGGTAGCGGTGCCTCTGCCTGTGGCGAGCGACATCACGGTCGCTCCGATGAGCGGTTCTCCGTCTTCTTTGGAAATTACGGTGCCTCCAACTGTAATCTCCTGGGCGTTTGTCGTTATTGCTGTCAGGATCAGCAACAACCACCCGATTAGAGTTTTTCTCATTTTGTATTGGATTGCTGTTGATAAAATTAGAATTATGCCGCAAAATTAGTAAGATGGCTCCTGAGGGGTTAGTATATTTGTGTCGTGCGGTATTAATTTTGATGCACGTACGTTTTTTTGTGATTCTTCTCCGATTTATTGTCACCGGAGGACACCCGAATGACGGGCAGCGATTTCATGGTCTTTTTTTCGACACTTCGGCACGCACTTCTGATGGCGTTCTGCCGTAGGCGTCGCTGAAGCATTTTGTGAAATATGAGGGAGCGGCGAAGCCGACTTCGTAGCAGATCTCGCTTATGGACTTGTCGGAAGAGACTACGAGTGAATGGCCTTTCTCGACTCTTATTTTCCTTATAAGCTGGACAGGGGTGTAGTTCGTGAGAGACTTGATCTTTCGCGTGAACTGCGACTGGCCTATGCCCATCTCTGAGGCGATCTCTTCAACCGACAGATCGACGTTCGACATCTCGCGCCGGACTATCGCGATGAAATGACTGTAGAACTCGTTGTCGAGTCCGGCGCGTTTCTGTGCGCTGGCAGGTCTGTGGGCAGTTCTGCGGTCGGATATGTCAGGATTGCCGCAGAGGTTGGTGATGATACGGCGGTTCTCGATAAGATTCCGGCATCTTGTCTTTAGCACTTGGGTGCTGAAAGGCTTCGAGATGTACCCGTCGGCTCCGCTTTCGTAGCCGGCAGCCCGCTGTTCGTCGAGTGAGCAGGCGGTCAGCAGAAGCACGGGAATGTGTGAGGTGGTGATCTGCCGCTTTAGCTGGCGGCAACATGCGAGACCGTCCATTTCGGGCATCATGACGTCGCATATTATCAGGTCGGGCACGTATCGGGTGGCCATCCGTATGCCTTCCTTGCCGTCAGAAGCTGTGAGTACGGTGTAGTCGTAACCGAGCAGGGCTGTAAGCATTTCGGAAATGTCGCGGTTGTCGTCGATGACGAGAAGCAGGGGTTTTATGTCATCGCTGCCTGAATCCGGATATTGTCGCGGCTCCTCCGGCATGATCTCGGCTATGACGTCTGCGCTTGATGCCTCATGGCCGACGTCGGTCAGGCGGACCGGGACATGGCGGACCGGGAGCAACACCTCGAATCTTGTCCCTTTCCCTTTTTCACTTGTCACGGTGATGCTTCCGCCGTGCAACTCTATGAGTGCCCGTGTCAGGGCAAGCCCTATGCCCGAACCGTTAGGTCTTGACTTCTCGACGCGATAGAAGCGGTCGAATATAAGCCGTATGTCATCCTCGCTTATCCCGCAGCCGGTGTCTTCGATCCAGATCTTGAGATTGTCGTCGCGGACTTGGCAGCCGACAGTGATCGTGCCGTTGTCGGGGGTGTATTTGACGGCGTTGGAAAGGAGGTTGAAGAAGACCCGTTCAAGCTTGCATGCGTCAACGGCAAGGGTTATATTCGGATCGTCAGGAATATTGCGTATGATCTTGAGATCACGTCGTCTGGCCACTTCAGCAAATGCGGCAGTCCATTCCGATATGACCTGGTAGATGCTGACTTCCGCAAGGTCAAGGTCGAGTTTGCCGCTTTCGTATTTCCTGAAATCGAGAATCTGGTCAATCAGACGGCGGAGGATCTTGGCGTTTTTAGACACAATTTCCATCAGAGTCTTGTCGCGCGGGGTGAGATACGGCTGCGCGGCCACCTGGGCGGCCGGTTCCTCGATCAGGGTGAGTGGAGTCCGCAGGTCGTGCGAGACATTGGTAAAAAATGTGAGCTTCGACTGTGTGGCTTCGTCGAGTCTGCTGTAGAGTTCTTTCTGCTTGTCGCGCTCCTCTTCGAGTTGCCGGTTCTTCTCCTCAAGCTCGCGGCTGTGTCGTTTGTTGGCCCGCAGAGAACTGAAGAACAGGAACAATCCGATGAACAGCAGGACGACGATCGCCGCCGAGGCTACAAGCAGCGATCGTTGCGTGCTGTAGCGTCCGAGAAACTGGTCGAGTTTCCCTTTGAGAAGGAGTATCTTGTCTGTTTCCTCACGTTGAGCCTCATTCTGCTGAAGAAGAATGCCGGCGTTGCGCCGGTCTACTGCGGCAGTCGGCGGCAGTATTGTCTCACGGCTGTAAGGTTTGCCTTCAAGTATCGCCAGTGCTGTGCGTATCAGTCGGTAGCCATAGGTGGGATACAGGAAGGTGGCTTCGATCACACTGTCGGCCACAGCCTTGATTCCTCCCTGGGGCGCTCCGTCGATTCCGATCACCTTGACATTCTTCAGTCCGTGGCGGCCGAGTATCTCGGCGGCTCTGATCGCCATGGCATCGCTGTGGGCGTATACAAGGTCAATGTCGGGATTGTCGCGTGCGATGTGCTCCATTATGACTGTCACTGAGTCAGGATTCCAGTATGCTGACCGACTCTCGATCATGCGCATTCCATGATGTCGGCCTATTGCGTCTGTGAATCCTGCGTGGCGCCCTTTCGTAGGTGTCATGGTCGGGTTGCCCTGCAGCTCGACGATCCGGGCTCCGTCGGGAAACATCGACAGGGCGTATTCGCCGGCGGCTTTCCCGATGGCTTCGTTGTCGACTTCAATATGTGCGGTGTAGGAATCTCCGTTGATTCGCCTGTCGAAAGTAAGCACCGGAATCCCCTTGTCGTATGCTTCCTTCACTACGGGAGTGACGGCGCCGGATTCGGTGGGATTGACGATTATAAGGTCGAATCCGTTGTCTATGAAATATCTGATGTCGGCTATCTGCTTGTCGTTTCTGTCGTCGGCACTTCTTATCTCGGCGGTGGCATTGTCGTGAAACATCAGTTCGCGCTCTATCTCGTCGTTTGTCTGCCAGCGCCACGGGTCGGAGCTGCACTGGGCTACGCCTATGCGGAAGCTCCCGCTCTTTTCTCCGGAACAAGACCAGAGACAAAAGCAGAGAGAGAAGACTGATAAGATTTTTATTGTATCGATTATAAGGTATGAAAGTCGCATGTCGTGATGTCAGGCCATATGTGAAATCAGGATCGACCGCTAAATTATAAATAAATTTCACAATCTGCAAGATTTTTTTATTTGTCAGGAGGTTTTCGCCTCTGGGTCTGGGTGTAGGCAGGTTTGGTGGTAGTGTTGACGATGGTCGGCAAGTTGGCGACAAGACAAGGATCGGACAGTAAATATTTTTTAACAGATTCTGACGTTTTTTCAAAATAAATAGATACTTTTGCAGAGTTTTTTGTTATTTAGATTGTGAATAACGTGATTCTAAATAGGAAATCTCTGTGTTGCAGCCTGTTTTGCGCTATGCTTGCGATCTCGGGCTGTCGACATGACTCCGGCCGGACAGCAGATGCCGGCACTGCGGGCGTGGATTCTGTGCGGGATGACGATTTTCATGCCGACAACGACATCGCCATGACCGTGCGCAGCATCGCCGACGCAATACGTGTAGGTGAACCGCTCGACACCGCCGGTTACAATTTCGAAGGAGTTCTGACCGACGGAATCGGTCGTCCGCTATATACAAACATACAGGGCCTCCCCGGCGGTTGGGATGTCGATGTTCTGTCGGATTCGAGTGTGGTGATACGTAATGTCGACATTGGTGATCTGCTTCCCGAGGATCTTGAGGGCTATCTTGCATCGAGCCTCGACCTTACCGAAGCCGATGTGGTCGATTCTCTTGAGTATCACGGAGCAGAGGGAGCCGAGACCACAGTCTATGATTTCGGAGGCGGCTATCTGCGCTATGAAGTCCGCAACGCCACTGCGGCCAACGGCCTTGAGGGTGCCCTCGTCCTGATCACCGCCTCGCGCGATCTTCCCTCCCCCCGTCGCTGAATTATAGCTTGCATAATAATAAAAGTTACCGCCCAGGCGGTAACTTTTATTATTATGCAAGCTATAGAGTCTGCGGGGTTATGTTTATATTTGAGCACTTACTTATGCTTCCGCTTCGGCGGCTGTCGCCTCGGCTGCGGCTTGCTCGGCTTCGGGCGACGGCGAGTCGGACGTTGCAGACTCAAGTTTGTTCATGATCGAGAATATGAAGCCGGCCGACAGCAGGCAGATCGCGATCAGAATGATCCAGAGCACATACACCGGAATCTTGCCCCACATAAGCATCGGTATCGAAACCAGATAGTTGCCGACAGCCGTTGCGGCAAACCAGCCGCCCATCATCGAGCCTTTCAGTTTCGGAGGTGCCACTTTCGAAACAAACGATATTCCCATCGGCGAGAGTAGCAGTTCGGCGAAGGTCAGCAGCAGATAAGTAGATATAAGCCAGTTGGAAGATACCGATCCCGAAGTGCCGGCAAGTCCGAACGAGCCGATCATCATCACGGCGTAAGCCACTCCGGCCATAAGCATTCCGTAGCCGATCTTGCGCGGAGCCGACGGCTCCTTCCCTTTCCTGGCGAGCCAGCCGAACAGAGCGAGCGACACGGGAGTCAGCGCCACCACGTAGAACGGGTTGAACTGCTGGTACTGCTGCGGCTGTATGCCGGAGAGCGGGTCGGGAGTGCAGGAATAGAAATACCAGAGAGCCCAGGCTACGAGGCCGAGCAGAACCACGCTGACCACGCGGCCGCGTGCAGTGCGCGACTGGAACAGGTTGAACAGCGAGTAAACACCCACGGCTATCGACAGCAATGCCCACACATTAAAACCGATGCGGGTCCAGCCCGACGCCTCGGGCGACGTGCAGCTCTTGGCGAACTCGGTCAGCGTCGCGCCGTTCTGGTGGAACACCATCCAGAAGAAGATCACCACGGCAAACACCAGAAGTAGCGCCACGACGCGGGCCTTGGTCTGCGCCGGGGTCAGTTCCGGACCGGTCTCCACGGCCTTTGCGCCGGTCTGCTTCTTCGAGTCGGTGATGATGTGCGCGTAGGTCTTGCGGCCTGTGAAATAGATCAGAAAACTCACAACGAGCGACACGCAGGCCACTGCGAAAGCGTAGCTGTAGCCAGTAGAGAGTGTGCTGATGTACTCGGTGGCCCAGGCTGCTGTGTCGCTGCCCACGGTCATGCCGCTCGACCCGGCGGCAGCCACGAGTTCGGCGCCGTTCCCGTTTCCGTCGAGATAGGCATTGCATAGGGCGGGCAGATCGGCGTTGTAGACCAGACCCTTGGCGCGCATGGCCATGTTGCACATGGCCGTGGCCGCCATCGGAGCGAACATTGACCCGATGTTGATCGCCATGTAGAAGAGCGAGAACGCCGCGTCACGCTGTCCGCTGTAGCGGCTGTTGTTGTAGAGGTCGCCTACCATGACCTGCAGGTTGCCCTTGAAGAGACCGGTGCCGATCGAGATCAGCGCGAGCGCGCCGCATAGGATTACGAGCGACGCGGTGGAGCGTATGTCGGTAGGTATCGACATCACCGCATAACCGGCAAACATGACGAACAGACCCGTCACAACACACTTTGAGAAACTCCACTTGTCGGCTACCCAGCCGCCCACGAGAGGCATGAAATACACGAGTGCCAGAAAAATGGCGTAGATCTGACCCGAAACCGATGAGTCAAAGCCGAATTTCGCTTGCAGGAATAGCAGGAAAATGGCAAGCATGGTGTAATAGCCGAAGCGCTCGCCAGTGTTGGCGAGCGCTAAGACGTATAAACCCGGAGGTTGATTCTTAAACATTCTGTATTGATTTTGTCGTGATTAGCGTGTTGACTGTCAGCGGGTGACGCGCTCAAGCCACTTGACCATGGCGAACATCACACCCATCGAGATGGCGCAGACACTCAGGAACACTGTCCATGCCACCCAGATCGGGCATGCGTTGTAGATCAGCGGGCCGATCCAGAGCAGCAGGTTGCCGACGGCTGTCGCGCCGAGCCAGAGACCCTGGCAGAGACCCTGCAGGTGTTCGGGCGCGACTTTCGATACGAACGAGAGCCCGAGAGGAGAGATAAACAGCTCGGCAACCGTGAGGAAGAAGTAGAGCACGAAGAGCACCCACGGGCCTGTCTTCATCGCTTCAGCCGCTGCGGCGGGGAGAGCCTTGAACTCGTCGGCCGAAGGATATCCCTGCACTGCCGAGAAGATGACGAGGAAGAGATATGCTATACCGGCCAGACCCATGCCGATGGCGATCTTGCGCGGAGTGGAAATCTCCTTGCCACGGCGTCCGAGCCATGAGAAGAACATCATGACAAACGGCGTGAGGATAATCACATAGAAGGGGTTGAGAGCCTGCCATATCTCAGGCGAGACGGAGTCTGTCTTGACGAAGTCGCGGGCAAAGAGCGAGAGCGAAGTGCCGTTCTGGTGGAACGAGAACCAGAAGAAGATCGCTATTCCGAGCACGGCGAAGAGGGCGTACATGCGCTGCTTGATCTCTTTGGCCATCTGAGCTTTCTCGTCGGCAGTGTATTTCACCGCGCCTTCCTTCTCCTTGCGAGAGGGGGTGGGGAGCATCTTCTTCGTGCCGAGGAAGATGAAAAGCGAGATCAGCATGGCTGCCACCGATGCGATAAACGAATAGTGGATGCCGGTGTTGAACACGTTGAGATACTTGCTGCAGAAAGCCGAGATATCGCCCGAAGCGTTTCCTCCCACCTCGGTTATGAGAGCGTAGAGGTTGTTGATGTTCTGCTCGCTCATCGAGTCTGTAAGGCTCAGATACTCATGACAGAGAGCCGGAAGCGACGCGTTGTAGGCGAGTCCGTTCTCTCCGAGCCACCAGCTGCGGAGCAGCGGAGCCACGAAGGGAGCGAGCACTCCGCCGATGTTGATGAACACGTAGAAGATCTGGAAGCCGGCGTCGCGCTGCGAGGCATAACGCGGGTTGTCGTAAAGCTGGCCGACTATGGCCTGGAGATTGCCTTTGAAGAGACCGTTGCCGAACGCTATCATGAAGAGCGCGAAGCAGGTGAGGGTCAGCAGCCATGTCTGGTTGTCGGCTGTGGCGAAGATCGGGAAGGCGAGCACGACATATCCGGCGGTCATGACGATGAGACCCCAGATGATGGTCGACTTGTAATTCTGCGTCTTGTCGGCGATAAGACCGCCCACGAGGCTCAGCACGTAGATGCCCGCGTAGAAGAATGAATAGACGATCGCGCTGGTTTCCTCCTTGAGTCCGAACTTCGAACAGAGAAACAGCACCAGCACCGCGTTCATGATGTAGTATCCGAACCGCTCGCCCATGTTGGAGAGGGCGGCAGGAATCAGACCTTTGGGATGGTTTTTGAACATGATAGTGTATTTAGGTTAGAGTATGTATTTTTGTCCGTCAGGTGGCCGAGGCATTACGGCCTTCGTTCATGATCTTGAATGCCCGGGCGTAGTCGTGTATCTGGCGCACCATCGCCACAAGTCCGTTAGAGCGGGTGGGAGAGAGGTGCTCGCGCAGGCCGATGCGGTCGATGAAGTAGAGGTCGGCGCCGAGTATCTCGTCGGGGGTGCGGTGGTCGAGCACACGCATCAGGAGCGCGACGATCCCTTTTACGATCAGGGCGTCGGAGTCTGCCCGGAAGCTGATGGCTCCGTCGCTTTCGGCGTGGGCGTCGATCCACACGCGGCTCTGGCAGCCTTCGATAAGGTTCTGCGGAGTTTTCTCGCTTTCAGGATACTCAGGCAGCGTGTTGCCTAAGTCGATTATGTAGGCGTAACGGTCCATCCAGTCTGTCAGACCTTCGAATTCGCCGATTATCTCGTCTTGAACTTCATTTACTGTACTCATGTGTCTTAAGTGTCTGTTATGATGAATACTGGCTATGACAGCCGAAGCAGGGGCCCGACGCCCCGTCCTTCAGAATCCAAAGATAAGCATTTTTTTTCATATTTTTGTGATTAATATGGGCTCCCCTCTTATTTTTTAGAGAGATTGCCACAAAAATTGTTAATTGACATCTGAAACACTTCCGTATTATTAAGAATAATTTGGAGAATCCGAGAATAAGCGTTAACTTTGCCGAGTGAAAAGGATTAATGGACTCTGCAGTCGGGGGTCTGTTATTTTTTTACGTATTCACGAAAGCCGGATAAGGCCGTTTTATGTTCATGTGTTCATGCGGCATCCGTCCATATTGTCAGGAAATCCGGCCGCCGCTTACAATAATTCACAGAATTCTAAAGTAAAAGTCTAAAAGACAAATGGCAACATATCTTACCCAGGAGGGTTACAACAAGAAGATGGAGGAACTCAGCGCACTCGAGGCGCAGCGTCCTCTGATCAAGCAGGCTATAGCCGAGGCCCGCGACAAAGGCGACCTGTCGGAGAATGCCGAGTATGACGCGGCCAAAGAGGCGCAGGGCATGCTCGAAATGAAGATCGCCAAGCTCAAAGAGCTCGTGGCTTCCGCCCGCATCATCGACGACAGCAAGCTTAACACCGAAGAGGTGCAGCTGCTCAATAAAGTGACTATCAGGAATATCGCTAACGGCGCGCAGATGGCTTACACCATCGTCACCGAGAGCGAGGCCAATTTCAAGGAGATGAAGATCTCTTCGACCACCCCGATCGCCAAGGCTCTTATCGGCCATCGCGTAGGCGACAGGGTTCAGGTGCAGGTCCCGGCCGGCACGATGGACTTCGAGATCGTGAAAATAGAAATCTGACAGCAGGAATCTTCTCCTGCCGTGTATCTCTTTTTTGCCGGCAAGCACTTTGCCGACGCTTTCATCCCGTTTCAACAGATGCTGCTGCGCGGATCCGCCGCGCAACTTGCGATAATCTTAAAATTTCATCATGACAATATTCTCAAAAATCATAGCAGGCGAGATTCCTTCTTACAAGATTGCCGAGAACGACAGGTTCTTTGCCTTTCTCGACATCAATCCCGTCAACTGGGGTCACACTCTCGTAGTGCCCAAAACGGAGACGGACTATATTTTCGACATCCCCGACGCCGAACTCGGCGACATGATGGTGTTCGCCAAGAAAGTCGCAAAGGCTCTCAAAAGCGCGATGCCATGCCGCAAGATCGGCGTCACGGTGCTGGGGCTTGAGGTTCCGCACGCACACATTCACCTCGTGCCTCTCCAGAAAGAGGGAGACATGGACTTCCGCCACAAGATCTCAGATCCCGATCCGGCGCGTATGCGCGAGATCGCAGAGAAAGTCTCGGCGGCATTCGAGGCTGAATGACAGGGCGGGCCCGCCGCTGCAACGATATTTTTACCCGGGACACCACAATAATCAGGTGTCCCGGGTTTGTTATATACCATAGATACGCATGAATCGGCGGGCTCTGCATTGACGATCCCCGTTTCATGCCAATAGATAAGACCTCTTGGAAATAGATAAGACCTCATGGAAAATTTCACATTCTGTTCGCCCACCGAGTTCATATTCGGGCGCGACACCCAGAGCAAGGCTGGCACCGCCCTCGCGAGCCGCGGAGCCACGAAGGTAATGATAGTCTACGGTTCGGAGCGTATCCGAGAGACCGGTCTTCTCCAGCAGGTGGAAGACTCGCTGACCGCAGCCGGAGTCCTCTTTGTCGAGTATGGCGGCATTCAGCCGAACCCGACGGCAGAAAGCGTCTATAAGGGCATTGCGCTCGCGCTCGAGCAGTCGGTCAATTTCATCCTCGCCGTCGGCGGAGGATCGCCGATCGACGCGGCAAAGGGCATCGCGCTCGGCGCGGTCTATCCCGGCGACTTCTGGGATTTCTATACTGGTAAGGAGACTCCGCGTTTCGCTCTTCCGGTCGGAGTGATACTCACGATCCCGGCCGCAGGGTCGGAGGGGAGCGGCAACTCGGTGATAACAAACGAGAAGACGCGTCAGAAGATTTCGGTCAGGTATCCCGGACTCCTGCGTCCCCGCTTTGCGATCATGAATCCGGAGCTTACCCTGTCGCTCCCCTGGAATCAGACCGCCTACGGCGTGGTCGACATGATGGCGCACATTTACGAGCGTTACTTCTCCAATACGACCGGCACCCAGCTTGTCGACGCCTATTCGGAGGCGATCATGCGCGATGTCATGGATCAGGCCCTCACACTCAGAGTGGATCCCGACAATTACGATGCGCGGGCCGACATGATGTGGGCGGGAACTCTCGCCCACAACGGACTTTGCGGTGTCGGCAAGGTCGAAGACTGGTCTTCGCACCGTCTCGAACATGAGATATCGGCTTTCTATGGCGTGGCACACGGTGCCGGACTGGCGGTCATGATCCCGGCGTGGATGACATTCTGCGCCTCGCGCAATCCTGACAAACTGTGGCGTTTCGCTATCAACGTCATGTCGGTCAACCCGGCGGGGAAGACCACCGACGAGATCATCGACGAAGGCATATCGGAACTCCGCAACTTCTATCACGGTCTGGGACTCACGACCAATCTGCGCGAACTCATCGGATGCGAGCCGGATATCGACGGAATGGTCGAGTCGCTCGAACGCAACGTCGGCAAGACGCTCGGCAATTATGTGCCTCTGTCGATGGATGACTGCCGCGAGATCTACCGGATAGCCGCCGCGCAGTAACCGTCGCACAATAAACCGCCGCGCATGACAGCCACGCGCTCATGCGGGCATGAACAATTTTCCTCCATAGTCTTGTTATAATTGGAAACCAATATGCAAGACTATGGAGGAAAACGATTATAAGGGTACTGACGGCCGGAGAGAACGCGATGGAAAGCACGACTCATTCATGATCAAGGCGGTGCTTTGGTTCATCGCCCTCTGTGTGGTCGGATGCGTGGTCTGCATCATTCTCGGGGCGCTGAGGGTGGCCATACAGGCCGTTGTCATTGTGGCGGCCGTCCTGATGTTTGTCGCTCTGCTCGGATGGGTGGGTTACGAGAAGATACGCAACCGGATCGAACGCCGCGACAACGACGGCTGACGCGACCGGGGCGCCGCTGTCAGGCGTGTGTCAGCGGTCACTTGATAAGGAAATGGTCGCCCGATTCCTTGACGATGTTCTCGTAATACTTCTTGTCGTAGCCGGGGAATGTCGGATAGACCGGCATGCCGTATTCCGACTTGATGAAGTTGCCGTCGGCGTCGGTTTTCTTCACATTGCCGTCCATACACTTCACAAACAGGTATCCGGCGAGAGTGCGGTAGGCGTCGGTTGCCTCTTTCGCAACTTTTGCGGCCTCGGCGTTGACAGCCTTGCGGTATGCGTCCATGTCGCCCGAAGCCACTATGCCCTGAAGAGACGCCTCAACCTCGGGCCGCGATTTCTGGAAACCGCCCTCGAGACTGCCCTGCACCTTGCGAATGTCGGGAATCATCTGGTCATAGCGGTTGTAGGCCTGATTGGCCACGATGTTGTTGACCCAGAAATTGGCGTCGAGCGAGAGGGTGTTGATGTCGCCCTCGGCAAGCTCGGCGGGCACTTCGGTGACGCCGCAATATATAGGCATATAGACAGAAGTGTTGGTGTCGTCCGTGCCGAACCAGAGGACGCCGCCGACAGGGTCGGGCAGCCAGTCGCGGCTCTGGCTCACGAAGCTCCATCCGGTCTGCTGGGTGGCTATGGCGCGCTCCATGCAGTATTTCTTGCCGTCTACCTCATATTCCATCGGACGCCAGCGGTAAGGCACGTGATACGGGCCAGCGCCGACATCCGAGGTCATCTCATAGGGTGTGCCCTCGAAGAGGTCGCGCATCGACTCCTGCATCTCGGCGAGCGAGACCTTGCGGTCGGGCACTATGTAGAGAGGCATCGGCTCGTTGCTGTCGGCGTTGACCCATGCGAAATACTTGTCGGCATCCTTGTTGAACCGGCGGAAATAGCTCCATACGCGTGCGTCGCAGCCGCGGCGTGTCGAGGGGTCATGCTCGCCGTAGGCGTCAGCAAACGAGAAGTCTTCATCCTTGCCGCTGAAATAGCCGCGCTTGCGGGCGAACGATATCATGTCTTTCGAATAGCGCACGTTCTCCTTGTCCTTGAGATTGACCTTGCGGATGCGTGGCTCGTTGGCGTGGCCGGTTATGGCGTTGTCGGGGATCCGGACAGCTATCCACACCGCTCCTTTCTCGGCTCCCTTGGCTATCATCTCCATCACCCACACCTCGTTCTTGTCGGCTATTGTGAATGACTCGCCGCCCGAAGCGTAGCCGTGGCGGGCCACAAGGTCGGTCATCACGTCGATAGCCTCGCGGGCGGTGCGAGAGCGTTCGAGAGCCACATAGATCAGCGAGCCGTAGTCCATCACGGCCTGTCCGGTGGTGTCGGCGAGTTCCTCGCGTCCTCCCCATGTCGATTCGCCGATCACGACCTGATGCTCGTTCATATTGCCGATCACATTATAAGTCTCTGCAACCTCGGGTATCTCTCCGAGCGGTTTGTTGGTGTCCCATTCGAAAATCTTGCGGGTCTCCCCCTTGGCATGTTTTGCCGCAGCACTGTGATGCAGGAATCCGTAGAGATTGTGGGAGTCTGCCGAATACGTCATCATGACGGAGCCGTCGGTCGTGGCTCCCTTCGCCGCGATCAGGTTTGTGCAGGCGTCGGCGTCGGCCGATCCGATTGCGAGGGCCCCGATCAGTGTGCCCCATAGTAATTTATTCATGTCTGGATAGGTTAGAGTGTTGTTTACTGGTTTAAAAATCTGGAAAAGTCTGCGTCAGGAGTGGCGCACCCGGATTCCCTCGTCGGCAAATCCGAGCATGTCGCTGTCGCCGTCGCTGTCGCCATATGCCGTTACATGAAATTCGGAGCGAGAGTCGGCGAGTTGCGGGAAAGCCTCTATTATGCGTCTCACTTTCTCGGCGTGCTGGCAGTTGGGCCGGGAGAAGCGTCCTGTAAGCCGTCCGTCGGGACCTGTCTCGGCTTCGGTCGCTATGACTGTGCCGACGCCCTGACCTGCGGCCCATGGCCGGATCCAGTCTCCGAGACTCGCCGACACGATGGCGGTGGTCTCTCCGTGGCTCACCGCCGCGTTGAGGGCGGCCTTTATTTCGGGTCTGACCATACGGTTGATCCTGTCTGCATATGTCTCGCCGGCGTGGCGGAACTCTTCGGCAGGCATTCCCTTGAATGCAGCTGCGAACATGCGCAGTTTGGCATATGTGTTGCTCCTCAATCCGGTTTTCCACAGGATTATGGCCGGAGCCGAGACAAGCAGCACGCGCAGCAGACCGCCGACGCCGTGGACATGGCGAATGAATCCGGTGAAGGAGTCATGGCGCGTGATGGTGCCGTCGAAATCGAACAGGTGTATCTTTGTCATGGCGCGATGTAGATTATGAAGATGAAGGCCGCCAGCCAGCACGCCACGCATCCTATGATGAACGGATCGCGGGTGACAAGTGCCGACGGGTCGCCGGTCTCGTTCTTCACCATGGCTTTCTGCATGTAGCGCAGAACGCCCGCGATTACGAAGACCGTGGTCAGATAGACTTGCTCAGAGCCGAAGCGCTCGCAGACTTCCGGCTGGAGTGTATATATTATATATGCCACTATCATGCACGAGGCAAGCAGAGTCATGGTCTGGTCGATGAATCCGAGAGTATAGTCGACTACAGATCTGCGCAGCGCGACAGGTTCCCGTGCGTTGTCGGATTGTGCGGTCATCAGGTCGTCGCGCCTCTTTCCGAACGCGATGAAGAGAGTGGAGAGAAACACCATGACCGTGAGCCACGGAGAGACGTCTATTCCGCATGCCGCGCCTCCGCCGTAGACCCGCAGCACAAACCCGGTCGCTATCGTCAGTACGTCGATTATCGCCATGTGCTTGAGCAGATAGGTATACAGGACATTGAGCAGCAGATACGCCCCGATAACGGCACACACCGTCGGATCGTGTGGGAACATCCATGCGGCTCCCGCGAGAGCCGCCGCGCCGAGTCCGCCTGAGACCGCGCCCGCCGCTTCGGGCCGTATACGGCCCGAAGCCACCGGCCGGTGGCTTTTTGCGGGATGAAGACTATCCGTCTTGCGGTCGGCCACGTCGTTGAGCGCGTATATGGCCGATGATGCCAGACAGAAGCACAGAAACACCCCCGCGCCGGCGAGAAGACCGGAGGCCGACATCAGGCCGCCGCCGAATATCAGCGGCAGGAAAACAAACAGGTTTTTGACCCATTGTCTCACTCTTATAAGTCTGATTATATCTTTTATGAGTCTCATGCGGAATGCGGGGAGGTTTCTTCGAACCGCTCTTCGGTTCTCCCGACAATGCAAATATAGTGTTTTCCCTGCAATCTGTCAACAGCAGTTTCCCTTTTTGATGAAAGGAGTCTTTTTTACGGAGAGTGCATATATGTTCAGACATCCCCAATGTATCTCTTTATCGATGGTGAATGAATGTTCTTTATGGGTCAATATTGGTAAAAAGAGGGCAAACTATTGCATTTGTTTTTTTTTTTTATGTCGCGGCGTTCGGAATCTCGAATATATGTATTAATTTTGCGCCGCATTTCCGCAGTGCCAAGGTTTGCATTCCACAATGCGGAGTGTCTTGCAATTTTTTATCGATGCACGGATTTTCCGGCCTATGTGGGTTGCCCTTTTCAGGGGCGACGGTGATTCTGTGCGCCATATTTCGAAGTAAACAGGAACACTAACATAATCTAAATAAATCTAAACACGAATAGTTATGACAACTAAATTCTTATTTGGTTTTCTGATGGTCTCGCTGTTGGTTCTGTTTGCGCCGGCTGGCCATGCGGCCTCCCTGCCGAACGAAGACGGAATTTATGAAGGTTTCTACGGTCATCCGCTTCTCGCTTCCGAGGGATGGAGGGCCGAAGGCGGAAAGTGGGACGGTCTGAATCTTATCGGTCAGTCTGTGATGCAGAATCTTGGCAATATAACCGATGATGATCCCTCCAATTCCTCATCGACCGGCAATCTTGTCGACGGTGATCTTATCCTTGGCCAGACAATTGTCATGAAGAATGGCAACGGCACTGTCTACGGACCCGGCACGAAGGTCGGTTTTGCCGTATCGACCTCCGGCAATGATTTCTCGCTGCTGACGGCTGACGTCCTGAAGATGTTTGTGATCTATTTTTACAAAGACGGAGAGCTGGTTTACACAAAGAACGCATCGTCGGAAGAACTCGATGTGCTCAACCTCAGTCTCATCTCGATCGGCGGCAAGGGAATACAGACTCTTGTCGTTGTCGCTCCTGATACCGACAATGACGGCAATCCGATGGAATTCGACAGTTTCGGATTCGGAATCGGCGGTGTGTCGGCCGATGTGATAAGCAAGATTTCAGTGCACTATGCGTTTGTCGATGACTTCACGGAGGTGCCCATAATAAAGAAATATTTCCCCGACGCGTCGGGTTCTGTGGCCGGAATGGCCTTCACTTCGGGCAAGACTCTTGTCAATAACAATCTGGAAGACGGTGTTGTGTCGTCGATTAATATCGGAGGCGTCTACTACACCGTTCACGCCGGCGAGCAGCTTCCCTATGGCGCGGAGGTCGGATTTGTGTTCACGAGCGGTTCGGCGCTCGACCTTAATCTCGGCAAAGCCGTGGAGCTCGTGTTTATCGACCAGTTCGGCAACGAGATCGCAAAGACAACACAGGTCGATGCGGTGGGCGTGGAACTCATAGGCGGAGGCAAGGCCTCGGTCAACATGGTGATCCCGACAGCGGAAGAACTCGGAAACCGTCCGGTCTGGGGACTAAAGCTGCGCCGCATCAGTGTGCTTGATGTGGATCTCGGCGCCACTAATGTGCATTATGCCTACGTCAGGCTGCCGAAACCGCGAGAAGTGAAATATCCTTTTGTCGTGACTATGGACGTGATTCCTGCCGCTTCCGTGTCGTATGGCAAGTCGCTGACGGGTTCGGTGAAATATCAGAACAGTTATTCCGACATGGCCATGTTCTCCAACGATCCCGACCTGCCGCTGAGTGTGGCAGCCATACCAGAAAGCACAAGCGACAAGTCTTCATACTGGACACATACAGGCCCGTCTCTAACCGGAGAAGAATGGTATGTGGAGCTTACAGTCGCCTCGATCAACGAGGGCTCTGATGGATCGACTTCCTATACCCCGGTGGGTTATCTCAAGCTCAGCAAAGAAAAACCTCTTGTAGGCAACTGGAAGTACAAGTGGTATTTCGCAAAAGACAAAAGCTTGATCACAAGCGGACAAAACGATGATCTTGTCTACGATCCCTTAACAGGAACTGTAGATCTTTCAGCTATCGCGGTGAAGCTTGATGACATTACTGCCGATGTGGATGAAGATATGGCGCATACGCTTCTTTACGGACTTTACTTCAACAAGGATGACTCCACCAAGCCAGAAGACGGCAACGAGCTTTCTACCGATGCTGTGACCGTTCCCGACATAAGGCCGGAGTTTGAGCTGGCCGGACCCTATACCCGTCAGGATCTTGACAGCAGGGATGGCGGCGATAGCAGGGCAGACGGCCCGTCGGAAGAGATAGTCGCAGGTGAATGTCGTGATTATCTGACAGTGACTGTGCCTGAGATGATTGACTGGAAAACGGCTCCGCAGACTGTGAATATATATGAGAACGGCACTTCGGTGGCTTCGCTTTCTTACGACGCCGGGCAAGAGAAATGGGTGTCGGCCGACACTGAGATTCTCGCGCAGATTAAGATAGAGGGCGCGCACAAGATCGTGGCCGGCATTGTCGAGCGTGGCAAAACGATGCGTGTGGAGTGCGGACTCGGTCTTTGCGGGGAATATCGCGATTATCTCGTTGAGTCATATGGATCGGACAATTCCTCTCTGCTCGCCGCTATGGAGGCCGGAAAGGCCTACGGATGTCCGCTCTCTGCCTCGCACGAATATGCCCTGCCTGAGTTTGAATCGGGCGAATGCCGTCTACACTGGGTGAATCTCGACAGCTCGATTCATGTAATGTCTACTTCGGTTCTGACGCTCAATGACGCCTCGTCGGCAAGTCATGACGCTGTCACTGAGAAGGACGGCATACTGGTCAACCAGTGGATGGCTCTTGATCTCGAGAGCGGAGTGTCACCTCTTTCCGATGTGCAGCTTTATCGTCATGTGAACTGGCTTACCGCACCCGATGCCGGAAATCTCTACCGTGAGGATCCCGAATATACAGAGGAGAACGGGACTGAGACTGTAAGTCTGAAATATAACACATATCACAAGGGTCTTTCAAAAGAAGTGCTCGACACTACATATCCTGTCACTGCCCGCGTGTATGTGCCGGTCGTTCCTTCCGGTTTCTCTGCCGAGGAGGGAGCGGATAACCATATCGAACCTTCATATCTTGTTGTAGAAAATCCCATACAGACTGTCAAAGGGGAGGATCTTGAGACCGGTGTTGATGACATGACTGAAGATGCAGAAGATGCGGAATATTACACTCTTCAGGGAGTGCGTGTCGAAACTCCTGTGCGCGGTCTCTATATAGTGCGCAAAGGATCACGCTCGGCAAGAGTGATGTTCTGATACGACGCAAGCTCTTAATTAACACGCATCCCGGCACGCCTGCCGGGATGCGTTCTGTTTTGACGGAGTCTGATTCGGAGTGGATGCATGTATGTATGATCGGGAGCCGGTGTGTTTGCGGCTGGAGTAGGCACCGACAGGCAGGTGCAAAAAAAAATTGATTGTCATCCCGACAACCAATCTTGCGTTAACCTTAAAATCTAATACCATGAAAAACTCAATGCAAAATTACAAAATATTTCTAAAACACTGCTCTAAAACATAAAAATATTTCTATAATTTAACATAAATTAAATAAATGGCATTATTATGCGATTTGATTAACATTAATTTGCATATAAATTATCGTATCACCGTAGTTTGCGGCATATGAAAGGCCGTGCATTGCCCCGGGCAATGCACGGCCTTATGCGGATATGAGCCGGATTTTCAGAATACGGGCATCGACCAGATGAAGCCGACCTGCACGCTGTTGGTGTTGTAGTCTTCAGCTCCAAACGCCTTGGCCTTGGCTGTGTAAAGATAGTTGCGGCCCACGTAGGTAGCGAAGAAATGGAGGTTGCGGTCCTTGAAGGGGTAGTACTCGATACCGCCGATGTAACCGAGTGCGGTGCGGTATTTTCCCTTCCGGAGCTCTACGGGAACTTCAGTCTCGCCGCCAGGGGCGAGCACGTCCATGGTGTTTGTCTTGTAGACCCCTTCGTTCTCATACATTACCTTTGCAAACAGGTTCCATGCCGGATGGAAGCGATAGTTGAGGTGGAGAATGAACGACATAATGTCGGTCTTCGCCGCCTTTCTGTTCCAGCCGTTCGGGGCGACGATGTCGGTGATTATGCCCTTGCGATCCACACCTTCGAGAGAGTACATCCAGTCGAAATACATTCCCACTTTGTCGCTGAGACGGAAGTCGTTGCCCAATGCGAAGTACCACATGTGCTCGCCTTTGGTCTCGTTCATGAATGATGCCGACCAGCGTGTCTTGTATACGTCGCCGAAATTGCCGTTCCAGTTGACTGTGTATACAAGAGGAAGCTTGGCCTTTTCGTAATCGCCGTACATGTCGGCCGACGAGCTGTTGAGCGAGTTCAGGATCTGGAACTGGAACTGCTGTCCGGGTGTGGGGTTGTAGGCCACGTTGACACCGGTCATGAAGTTCGACATGTAGTTGACCATGTCGGAATACTGGTAAATCTCGATCGGGTTGAGGTCGAACTCGATGCCGCCGTAGTCGGCGCATTGTTTTCCGAGGAAGAGCGACCACTTCTTGAAGTTGAGTCCGATGCCGACGACATCGATGCTGTTGAGCACGTTGTCGAAATATCCGTCAGTGCTGTCTCCCTTGTTGAGACGTTGCCGGTAACGGTAGCTCAGCCAGCTGTTGATGTTGCCTTTGGCCTCGACGCGCAGTTCCTGAAACTTGAATCTGCCGCCGTCGAACTTTGATCCTGTCCAGTCGGACTCAAAGTCTCCGTGCATGTCGAGGGTGAGGTTGAACTTGTCGGTCTTCTTCTCGATCTTGAAGATTTCCTCGATTATCCCTTTCTCGTTGTCAGTCATGAAGTGACTGGTCTCGTCCTGCTGTGCGAAGACTGTGCCTGTGGCAAGCATTGTCCCGGCCATGAGGGCTATGTGTGCTGTTTTCATAATATGGTTTATGTGGATGTGAATGTTGTTGTAAAGCAATCATGAATGGATCTTCTCCCGGGAGGCAGGTCAGTATTCCTCGAAGTACTGTTGGATCTGCTGCCAGTCGGAAGTCTTTGTCAGCGCGAGCATGAGAAGCACTCGGGCTTTCTGCGGGTTGAGTTCCCAGGATGCGACAAACTGGTATTTCGCGTCATCCACCTCGTCATAAAGTGTGGTCGGGCCGGTTGGCACACGGCTTGAGCGCACCACTATTATGCCTTCCTTGCGGGCATCGAGCAGAGTGGGGAAGATATTCTTGTGATAGTTGCCGTTGCCGAGTCCCGCATGAATTATGCCCTTGTAGCCGTTGGCCTTGTCAAGGAAAGGAGCCATCACGTCGGCCTCGACGTTGGAATATGCATAGACGATGCCGACCTTGGGAAGAGAGTCGAGACCTGTGACGTCGAACACGCTCTGAGTGGTGTGTTTCTTTGTGGTCGTGAGGTTGTAATAGGGTTTGCTGTTGTAGACATAGCCGAGAGCGCCTCCGTCGGGATCCTGAAATGTCTGGACATCGACGGTGTTCATCTTCTGGGTGCCGTGCGCGCCGAGGATCAGACCGTTCATTACGATCAGGACTCCGCGTCCGGCCGATGCCGGGTCGGCAGCTGTCACAACTGAATTATAGAGGTTGAGAGGACCGTCGGCACTCATTGCCGTCGAAGGACGCATTGCGCCGGTGATGACCACCGGTTTGTCGCTCTTGACGGTAAGATTGAGGAAATAAGCGGTCTCTTCCATTGTGTCTGTTCCGTGGGTGATCACGATGCCGTCGACCTGATCGGATGCAAGCAGCTCGTTGATGCGTTTGGCCAGAGTTAGCCACACCTGGTCGTTCATGTCCTGCGAGCCGATGTTGACCACCTGTTCGCCGGTGACGTTGGCTACGTCCTTCATTTCAGGCACGGCGTCGATCAGCGACTGGATCGCGACCTGTCCTGCGGTATATCCCGACGCAGTGGCCGATTTGCCGGTTCCGGCAATTGTCCCTCCGGTAGCGAGGATGTAGACATTGGGTTTCTGCTGTGCGAAAGCTGATGCGACCGAAGCGACCAGCATCACGGCCAGCGTGCCGAGTGATTTTAGATTTTTCATAACTGGTTATTTTTTTAATTGTTTAGTCGGGATATGTTATCATGAATAGAACTGTATGAGGAGCAGACCGGTGCATATGGCCACAATCGTTGCGACCATGCCGGGCATCATGAACGAATGGTTGAGTATGTATTTGCCGATTCGGGTTGTGCCGGTACGGTCGAAATTGATTGCAGCCACCAGTGTCGGATAATTTGGAATAAAGAAATATCCGTTGACCGCAGGGAAAAGAGCTATCAGCATCCAGGGACTCAGACCGAGAGCCACTCCGAGCGGCATTATTGCGCGGACGGTCGCCGCCTGACTGTAGAGCAGGATCGACATGACAAACAGAGCCACCGCGAAGAGCCAGGGCATTTCCGTAACGATACCTTTGATCGACTCAGTCAGGACCGATATGTTGCCGTTGATGAATGTGTCGCCCATCCATGCGATTCCGAAGATGGCAATGACGGCCTGCATGCCGGCGATGAAAACGCTGCCCTGAGTCGGTGCGATTCCGTTCGTTTTTGATACTATGAGAATCACCGCGCAGGCGGTCAGCATGAGTATCTCGATCAGAGCCGGCATTCCGACGGCTTCGCCGTTGAAGGTGGGCCTCATGGCCGGAATCGAACCGAACAGCACAATCAGCACAGTTGCCGCAAGAAAGAGCACAACCGATGTTATGGCGGTACGCACATTGCGGATTTCATTGAATTTGAGAGAATTCTCCTTGATCATGCCTTGCTCTACACGGCGCAGGTATTCGGGGTCTTCCATGAGTTCCTTGCCTACGCGTTTGGAAAGAAGAGCTCCGACAAGCACACCAATAAGTGTGGCCGGAATTGTTACCTTGAGAATGTCGAAAAGAGTTATGTCGAATCCTGTGAGCAAGCCAAGCAATGCTACTGTGGCCGCAGATATGGGACTCGCTGTTATGGCCTGCTGCGAGGCGATGACGGCTATGCCGAGCGGACGCTCGGGTCGGATTTTCGTCTCGCGAGCCACCTCGGCAATGACCGGAAGCACCGAATATGCCACATGGCCGGTGCCGGCAACGAAGGTGAACAGGTATGTCACGAGCGGACTGACGATCGTGACGTGCGAGGGGTTTTTGCGGAGCAGTTTTTCCGCCACCTTCACCAGCCAGTCGAGACCGCCGGCGGCCTGCATCGCAGCTGCCGCCGAGATGACGGCGGCTATCATCAGCATCACATCGATGGGCGGGGAGGTCGGCTCAAGTCCGAACGCAAAGACCAGTACGGCCAGTCCGGCACCGCCCATGACGCCGAGTCCTATGCCTCCCAGACGGGCGCCGACTACGATGGCGGCCAGTACAAACAATAGTTGGATTATCATGCCTTGTCGTTTTTGGTTTACAGGTTTCCGGATCGTAGTCTCACGGCTGAAAGAACTGGCTGTGGCGGCTGCCCGGCAACTTTGACAATTATTAAAGCATTTTTAACGCTCTTTTGTTCGCGGTCGCAATATGTTGTTCAGCATATTCCGGAACCTTTTGTCGAATCATGCGTATTTATACATGAGAAAAGAGAAAAAAAGGTTATATTTGCCGCATTTACCGGAAACTACTGTTCCGCACGTCCGGAGAGGCGTGACGGCAGGGCAATATACCTTAAATTTAAATTATAAAGAACATGAAAGACAATTGTGAAAAAGGATTCCGCATCGAGTCCGATCTGCTCGGCGATGTCGAGGTTCCTGAAAATGTCCTTTATGGCGTTCAGACGCTTCGTGGCATTGAGAATTTCGAGATCAGCAAATTCCACCTCTACGACTATCCGGAGTTTGTAAAAGGTCTTGGCATAACCAAGCTCGGGGCAGCCATGGCCAACCATCAGCTCGGGCTGCTCACCGACGCTCAGTATGATGCGATCGCACAGGCCTGCCGCGAGCTGATAGGCGGGGAGCATCTCGACCAGTTCCCTGTCGATATGATCCAGGGAGGCGCCGGAACCTCCACCAACATGAATGCGAACGAGGTGATCGCCAACCGTGCGCTGGAACTGATGGGGCACAAGAGAGGTGAATATCAATACTGTTCGCCCAACGACCATGTAAACCGCTCGCAGTCTACCAACGACGCCTATCCGACGGCCATACATATAGGAATGTATCTCGCGCACCTGCGTTTCAAACGTCATTACGGCGAACTTATCGAGGCATTCCGCCGCAAAGCCGAGGAATTCAAGGATATAATCAAGATCGGCCGCACCCAGCTTGAAGATGCCGTGCCCATGACTCTCGGGCAGACATTCAGCGGGTTCGCATCCATACTGGAGGATGAGATCCGACATCTTGACGAGGCTGCAGCCGATTTTCTGACGATCAACATGGGGGCGACCGCAATCGGCACCGGAATATGCGCCGAGCCGGGATACGCAGAGAAGTGCACTGCCGCAATCGCCGAGATCACCGGCTGGAACATCACGCTTGCCCGCGATCTTGTCGGCATTACATCTGATACGTCGTGCATGGTCGGTTATTCGTCGGCTCTCAAGCGCGTCGCGACCAAGGTGAGCAAGATCTGCAACGACCTGCGTCTGCTTGCAAGCGGCCCTCGATGCGGCATCGGCGAGATAAATCTGCCGCCGCGTCAACCCGGAAGCTCGATCATGCCCGGAAAGGTCAACCCCGTCATTCCCGAAGTGATGAACCAGATCTGTTTCAAGGTCATAGGCAATGATTTCTGCGTCACAATGGCTTCGGAGGCAGCCCAGCTTGAGCTGAACGTCATGGAGCCGGTGACCGCCCAGTGTGACTTCGAGTCGGTAGACCTTATGATCAACGGCTTCGATACGCTACGCAGACTCTGCGTTGACGGCATAACGGCCAATGTCGACAAATGCCGCTCTTACGTACACAACAGTATCAGCGTCGTCACCGCCCTCAATCCGGTGATAGGCTACAAGAACTCCACCAAGATCGCCAAAGAGGCGATGGAGACCGGCCGCAGCGTATATGATCTTGTGCTTGAACATGGCATACTCGACAAGAAAGATCTTGACACGATACTCGCTCCAGAGAATATGATCAAGCCTGTGAAGCTCGACATCAAGCCGAAAAAATAATCGCATTCACGCAGCTAAACAGCGGCATCAGACGGTTCCCGGTCAAAATGACCGGGAATCATTTTTTTTTGTGGGATGGGGTCTTGGTTCGTTATAATGCAAAAAAAAATTGATTGTCATCCCGACAACCAATCTTGCGTTAACCTTAAAATCTAATACCATGAAAAACTCAATGCAAAATTACAAAATATTTTTCAAACAGTGTTATATAACATAAAATTTTTGTCCAAATATAACAAAAATTAACAAAATTATTTTTATAAGAATAAATTTTAACTTAATATAACACTGAAAATTCATTTAACGGCTTGTAACGTTACTCGTAGTCTATTTTACAAGACGTAGAGAATAGTCCAGGCCGGAAGGTGCGGGTTGCAGATCGCTTCCCACCATAGAGATGGTGGAATCAGAGTCGATCATGAAGTAGAGAGATGACGCCGCGTCCTGTTTCCCGACAGACGTGGCATTGCTCTTGTCGCCATTTTTGTCGGCCATGAGACGAATGTATCTTTTTCCGGCGTTCTCGCCCGCCCCCTCTTCGACTACAAATGCGCCTTCCGTATCGGACGACAGCGAGTCGGCGGTTGGCCTGTCCGATGCCGAGCCTGATGCGTCATAAGTCACGGAGAGGTTGTAAGTCCCGCTCGTATATTCATCAGTCTTGTCGTAGGCAAGTCTGAGCCTGTAGAGGATACCCCCTGTGTCGGCACCCGGAAGCACGCCTGAATAAAGAGCCGTGCTGTCGTTTGTATCGGCAGGGTTCTTTTCAGCATTCTGCTGACTCTGTCCGGAGCATCCTCCTGCCATGGCAAGTGTAGCACCGGCAACAAATATCGATAATATTCTTTTCATTATCGTTGATATTATAAAGTTTAAATATTGATTGACTTTTTGTAATTAACAATCAATTTCTATAATAAAACACTCAGTCCGACAAAAGAGTTTTAAGACCCCATTCCACATTTTTTGTAGGATGGGGTATAATGTGCGTGTAAGCGAATGTCCCGAATTTTGTATTTTAAGAATTAATTGTTACTTTTGCATTTTTAATAGTCGACTCTTCGAAAGAGATTGAACAATTCATGAATTTGACACAGTTATAAATTCCACACAACACTTAATATCCACACAACACTGAGGGGTGGGCTGATGAAGCCGTTGCCCCCTGTCCACAGCAGCGATGCTGAGGATAAAATGAAAAGACTATGGAAGAATCTAAGAAACCAAAACGCCCGCGCATCGGAAATGCACCGCTCGGCATGCCGTCCGACAGCGCCGAACATGAAACTCGCTACGAAAAAGTGAACTATCCCTCTTCGTCAGTACAGTCCGATTCCCGTGTCGGCGACGACCAGCATTCCCACGGAGGTTACCAGCAGAGAAATTACGGTGGTTATCAGCAGCGCCCGCAAGGCTATCAGCAGCGTCCGCAGGGTTATCAGCAGCGCCCTTATCAGCAGCGCACGCAGGGCTACCAGCAGCGCCCTTACCAGCAGCGTCCCCAGGCTGATCACAACGACTCATCCGCACCTGTCTCTTCTTACGGTCAGAACCGTCAGCAGGGCGGCTACAATCAGAACCGTCAGCAGGGCGGCTACGGCCAGAACCGCCAGCAGGGTGGCTATGGCCAGAACCGCCAGCAGGGCGGCTACGGCCAGAACCGTCAGCAGGGCGGCTACGGCCAGAACCGTCAGCAGGGCGGCTACGGCCAGAACCG
>CAMWRV010000026.1 GCA_947176745.1 uncultured Muribaculaceae bacterium | reverse complement strand
GTGAAAGTCTTCACTGTCGATCCTGCCTCGTTGGCCGCATATGCCTTGAGCACTGTAGTCTCGGTGAAGACCAGAGGCGAGGAATAACGTGCCGATGCTGCCGAAGGCTCGGTGCCGTCGGTCGTGTAGTATATGTCGGCTGCGGGAGTCGACGAGAGTGTCACGGTGATCTTGTCGGTAAATGTGGCGCCGTCGGCAGGAGAAGCGCTGATGGCGGGTTTCTGCGGTGTGGGAGGAACAGGAGGAACCGGGCCGGTCGATGTGCCGTACTCCTCGATGAGAAGCACCGGACCTGACGCGGTCATAGTGACTTTTCCACCCGACACGGTGGCGGTGTTCGACATGTCATAGCCGTCCATCACGCGTGTGCCGTCGGCGAAATGGTCGCCTGTCGTGACGGTATATGTCTGTCCGGCAGTGGTGTTGAGACGGATCACGACAGCGTTGCTGAAGCCGTTCTCAGAGAATTTGCGTCCGTAGGTGTTGTCGCCAAGAGCAGTCTGCGTGCCTGCGCCCACAGCCGGGTTGCGGCGGCGGAACTGGCCGATCTTCTGCCAGTGGATGTTGACCTCGTTGTCTTCGGCGTCCCAGTTGAAATCGCCGCGTGTGGCCATGCCGGCGTCGCCTTTGCCGTCTACCACCGGACGCGATGTCTCGTCGCCGTAATAGATCTGCGCTCCGCCGGGGCAGAGAAGAAGCATCGTGGCCACGTTTTTCTGATCGCCGGGACGGTGCAGGCCGGTGTCGTGGCTCGACACGTAGTTGAGCACCTGGCGGCCGTTCGATCCGTTGCAGAAGCTTGAATAATATGACCAGTCATCTACGGTGGGAGTGCGGCCTGAGCTGCCTTCAGAGCTGTTGAATGCGAAGTTGATCATCGAGTCGAAGCCACCCTGGGTGAAATATCCGGTGTCGCCGTGCTGCCAGCCGAAGCATTCGCCGGTCATCCAGAAATCGTCGGTCCAGTCTTTCGCGTATTCATCGGCGCGGTCGCTGGCACGCCATTTGGCAAGCGCCTCCTTACAGGTGTTTTTGAGCTGGTTCCATCTCGAAAGCTCCACATGCTTTGCGGTATCGCAGCGGAAACCGTCGATTCCGAAATACTCTACCCATGCGGCGAGCCAGTTGATGATATAATCGGCCGGCGCGCCTTTGCCGTCGGCTCTCCAGGCCTCGGCGTTGGGCAGACGGTAGTTGTCGTAGTCGCCGCCGGTCTCGCTGTCCCATTTCTTGCGCAGGAACGGCGGTATGGTTACACTCTGCGTGCGTTCTGTCACGACATCGGGCAGACCCGAGAGTGAAAGAGTCTTGTCGTCGCCGCCGGGAACCACATATCCGGCCTGGGTGCCCCACGCGCGGTCACCGAAGGCGCGTACCCACGGTCCCCACCAGTTGCCCCATTTTCCCTGGGTGTCGGCGTTGAATGACACGGCGCCGTCGCCCCACATGGTGAATTTGCCGTCAGAGGGAAGCCAGCCGGCCACGGGGGTGCCGTTGAAATTGCCGAAGTCGTAGTCCACACAGTCGTCGAGCGTGCAGTAACCGGTGTGGTTGAGCACGATGTCCATCACGACGCGGATGCCGCGGCGGTGCGCTTCGGTCACAAACTGGCGCATCTCCTCGATGGTGCCCATGTTGCGGTCCATATATGTCCAGTCGAGAGTGTAGTAGCCGTGGAAGGCATAATGGGCGAACGCGTCATCCTTGCCGCCGGTCCATCCGTGCATCTGCTCGTAGGGAGCGGTGATCCAGATGGCGTTGACGCCGAGTTTGTCGAGGTAGTCGAGTTTCTCGGTCAGACCCTTGATGTCGCCGCCGTGGAATGTGCCCACGTCGCTGCCTCCGGCAGTGCGGTGACGGTGGTAGCTTTCGTCATTCGATGTGTCGCCGTTGTTGAAACGGTCGGTCAGCACGAAGTATATGTTGGCGTTCTTCCACGTGAAGTATTCCTGACGGACGCTTTCGGGAGTCTTGAGCTTTATGGTGTATGTCTCCGTCTCCGAACCGTTTCTGACCGTATAGGTGATCACGTTCTCGCCCCCCTGGAGGCTGCCGAGAGTGTGGTTGGTGTAGGTCTTGCCGTTGATGTCGATGTCGACCACGGCGTTTTTCGACGATGGAGCGGCAGAGAAAGTGGCGAGAGTGGCCGCGTTCTCGTCAAGCTCGATCTCATATGTCTTGGTCGCAGGATTGAAGTCGGGCAGCACATTGGTTCCTCCGACCTTGATCTCAAGCCGGTCGAGAGTGGCCTCGCCGGTGTTGCCTGCCGTCAGGGTGAAGACTCCGGCTCCCGCCAGGAGGGCGGCTCCCCACAGACTGCGTTTCACGATGGTGTCTATAGCTTTGAATTTCATTTGTGAGAGTTACAGTTTGATGAGTTTGAAAGTTGATCTGGAGCCATCGGCGGTAGCGGCGCGAAGCACGTAGATGCCTGACGCGGCGCCTGCGGTGGTGATGGTGGTCTCGTTTTCTCCGTGGCATGATGCCGAAGCTGCCAGTGCTCCGTCGAGAGAATAAAGCTCTACCGAAGCGAGGGGAGCGGTTGCTCTGACTGTTATGTGGTCGGTAAACGGATTCGGGCCTGCCTGTACAGAAACGTTGTCAGAGGCCATGATCTCCTCTACTCCGGTGATCACGCCGTAGAAAGCGTCGGGAATCGAAGTGTTCTGGCTTGCGATGCCGCGGAGTGCGGGCCATTCCTTGCCGGCGTCGTTTTTCCACTCCCATGTGTTGTCGAAATCCCAGCCTGTGAGCGCTGCAAACGACTGGAAAGCACCGAGAGACGACGCGCTCTGTGTGGTCGCGTGGTCGCCGTTGTCGGTCCAGTCTGTCGTGCCTTTGTCGATCGCGTCCCAGCTGAGGTTGCCCTCCGAGGTGTTGAGCGAGTTGGCGTTGCCGCCGAAACGTGCGGTATATTCGTGCGCGCCAGTCACTTTGGCGTTGATTGCCACTGAATTGCGGATTGTGCCGTAGTTGGCTCCGACAATGCCGCCCACGTAGTCGCTGCCCGAGATCTCGCCTGTGGCGTAGACATTGCGTACTGTGCCGCTGTTTTTGCCGACAATGCCGCCTGTGGCGCAGTCGTCGTCATTGATGACATCGGCCACGGTGTAGCAGTCGGATATGGTCGCGCCGGCATTCTCGCCGACAAGACCGCCGACGCATATCGAGGAGCCTGATACTGTGCCGTTGGCGTAACATCTGCTTATTGTGCCGCTCACAGCTTTGCCGACAAGAAGACCCACATGGCTGACACCCGAGACTGTGGCACCCTTGACTCCGAGGTCGTGGATCTCCGCGCCGTCGATTGCACCGAACAGTCCTGCCGCCGTCCCGAGCGTAGAGGCCGAGAGGCTGAAGTTGCTGATGGTGTGTCCGGCGCCGTCAAAGTGACCCTTGTAGGGTGATGACACAGAACCGATCGGTGAGGTTAGTGCCGATGCGTCGATATCCGCTCCGAGGCTGACATATACGTCGTTGCTCCAGTCTTGCGCTGTCGTGGAGAATTCCACGAGATGTGCGGCTGTCTTCAATATGAAGGGATCGGACACGGTGCCCTCTCCGCCGCCATAAACGTTTGTGCGTCCTTGCTCGACGGTGATGAAAAGGTCGTCGGTCTGCTGGCCGGTTTTGGTCTTGGCTATGAAGCCGAGGCTTTTGAGGCCGCTAAGTTCCGCGTCGGTCAGACCGTAGAATTCCTTGATCGAAGGAATGCTGAGAGTGTAGGATCCCGCGCTTCCGCTCATGCGGAATTTCTCGGTGTTGGCTCCTTCCCAGGTGAATGGAGCTTTCTCCGTGCCGTTCAGGTCTTTGCACCAGGTGTAGCAATACACCTCGGATCCCATGTCCTGGGTCTCGATTCTTACTTCCAGCGCCTTGTTGGTTACGGCAGGCGATGGCACCGTCGTTATCTGCGCCGACACTCCCGCTGCGAACAGCGGACATGCGGCTGACAACGTCAGCAACGTCAGGGTTAATTTTTTAGATAACATTTAGAAGTTTATAATGTGAAAAAAAGTCAGTAGATTTCAGATTGGTCTGCATGGTCTCTGTCGCGCGTTCCGGGGGGGAGTGCTTGACTGTAAGGCCAGACATAGGAGACGGGCACAGCATCCGAAAACAGTAAGTCTAATTTTGTGCAAAATTAGCCAAAATTTGCAAATTAGCGGATTTTGTATTTTATGTTGTATAACATGGTTTTTTGCAAAAGTGTTTAAATCGTTGTTAAAATATATTTCCGGAATCCGGGCGGATGCGCGTTGCATCTCCTTGCATTGGCATGTCCCTGTGTCAGCGGATATGTGCCGAATACCATTTATTTATCTTCTGGAATTTCCTGCTGGCATCTTTTTTTGTTAATTTTGTGTAAACTTCTCTGTCATGGACAAATTCCCGTTACGCAGTCATGCCGCCATTTTTTCAATTCTTTTGGTTCTGGTGATGACGGTTCTCGACGGAACGCTCGTCAATGTGGCGCTCCCGGTTCTTGCTGCAGATTTAGGTGTGTCGGATTCGTCGGCAGTCTGGATAGTCACGGTCTATCAGTTGTTGATAACCATGCTCCTGCTCCCGCTTTCGTCACTGGGAGACCTTTACAGTTACCGGCGGAATTTTCTTATAGGAGTAGTTGTCTTCACGCTTTCGTCGGGCATGTGCGCATTGTCGGGCGGCTTCGCTCTGATTCTTACGGCACGTGCGCTTCAGGGCGTTGGCGCGGCGTTCGTGATGAGCGTCAACATAGCGTTGACGCGTCTGATCTATCCCCGCGAGATACTTGGCCGCGGACTCGCTCTCAATGCCATGGTCATAGCCATCGCCACTGCGGCGGGCCCGACGCTTGCGGGATGCATACTCTCCGTAGCCTCGTGGCACTGGCTCTTCCTTATCAATATCCCGTTCGGAATAATCGCTTTTTTCATTGGTAAGAGGCTTCTTCCCCACAATCCTCCAAAACCGGGCAAGCCGGCCTTCGACTGGATAAGCGGAGTCGAGAACGCCGTGGTGTTCGGTCTGCTGTTTTATTCACTCGGAAGCATATCGCGCAGCGGCGGCGACGTGACGTGTATCGTCCTCTTCGCCGTGGCTCTTGTGGCAGGAGTTCTCTATGTGCGCCGCCAGTTCGGCCGACCCTCGCCGATGCTTCCGGTCGATCTGTTCGGCATCCGGCTCTATTCCCTGAGTATCGCGACCTCGGTCTGCTCCTTTATAGCTCAGAATCTCGCCATGATATCACTTCCGTTCATGTTTCTCAACAGTCTTGGCTTCAGTGAGATCGCAACAGGACTGCTTATGACGCCGTGGCCGCTGGCCACAATGGTCACCGCTCCTTTGGCGGCGCGTTTTGTCGAGCGTCACAACCCCGGGGTGACCGCAGCGTGCGGCATGGCTTTGTTCGCCGGGGGTGTGGTCTCCCTTATTTTCCTCTCTCATGAAGATGCGACGGTGTGGGACATTGCATGGAGAATGGAATTGTGTGGTCTTGGATTCGGACTTTTCCAGACACCCAACAATATCGTCATGGTGATCGCCACTCCCGTGAGCCGCACTGGTGGCGCAGGCGGAATGCAGAGCACCGCCCGCCTTGTCGGACAGACGTTGGGTGCCACGCTTGTCACGATCGTATTCGCTACTGTCGCGGGGCAGACTCCGGCTGTCAGGATATGCCTCTGTGTCTCCGCAGCCCTCGCGGTCTGCGCCGGCGCTCTCAGCCTGACCCGCGCTCCGGGCATCAGAAAAGCAAACGCATGATTGAACAACACACACAAACACACATATGTCTAATAAAAATATCACTTACAGATCTTCATCTCTGAGAAGATACACACTTCTTTTTTTGTCGTTGCCGGTAAATTCTCTTGGCATCGTGCTTGTCACGCTTGCTTCGCTCGGCACGTCGCCTATTTCGTCACTCCCTTACGTGATCAGCAAACTGACTCCTCTTTCGTTTGGTGCGCTGACGTGGATTCTCAACATCCTTTTCGTGGCGGTCGAGGCCATTCTGCTCGGCCGCAGGTGTCTGCATGAGGATAAGTCGTATATTCTCTGGCAGATTCCGATTCTTACGGTATTCAGCGTCTTTGTAGACATATGGATGGCGCTCTTCGACGATATGGCCGGATGTCCGTATGTGTCGAGGCTGACGGTTCTTGCGGTTGGCTGTCTCTGTCTGGTCACAGGCATCTCATGGTCGGTCAAGGCAGGCGTGGCAATGAATCCCGGAGAGGGTATAATCAAGGTTCTTGCAGGAAGACTGCATATCCCTTTCGGCTGGACAAAGTTCATCATCGACCTCTCGCTTGTGGTCATGTCGGCCATTGTGTCATATATCTGGCTTGGCGAGGTGGTCGGCCTAAGGGAGGGCACGGTTGTGGCGGCTTTTCTCGTCGGTCCGCTCGTGCGGCTTACTAATCCCTGCTGGAATTTTCTCGACAACTGGCTCGGCATAGAGGCGCATGTGGAATCGTGAAGCTCGGTTGAATATTGAAATGGGTTGTTGTTGTAATTAAAATTGCTGGCGGGGGTTGCAAAAGTGATGGCAAATGCTTAAATTTGCGGCATTACATTATGTGCTGTCGATGTTAATGGAGTCCTGCATCCATAGAAATACATGTAATACGGCCCGGATGCGGGTCGTCATAATTGACAATCATTATAGGACTCCGCAGCTATTGCTATGAGAAAAAATTTACTTGCCCCCGTCATGTTGTCAGTGGCGGCCATGTGTGTGTCGCCGGTTTCTGCAGAAGTCGTAGGCTATACGACTTCAGAAGGAATGGTCTACAACGTCGATATGTCGGCCGGGACTGCCGTGCTTGCCAGAGTCGAGGCTTCGACCGGAATTTCAGATCTCACGGTGCCTGACGAGATTGTTTATGGAGGAGAGACCTATGATGTCGTGGCGATCGGAGATGGCGCATGTCTCAACAACACTCTGCTTGCAAGTGTGAAAGTCGGAGAGAAAGTAGCCACAATCGGCGTCCAGTCTTTCTATGGCTGTCAGACTCTTGCCTCGGCCACGCTTCCCTCTTCACTGCGCGTCATCGGCGACCAGGCGTTCTACAACTGCAAGGCGCTTGCATCGCCCGTCCTGCCTGAAGGTCTTGAGGCGATCGGTTCATACGCGTTCTGGAGCAACAATGCTGCCACTGAGGTCAGACTTCCCTCTTCTCTCGCCGAGGTCGGAGGCAATCCGTGGGGATGCTGTCCGCTGCTGTCGTCGTTTTCCATTGCAGACGATGCCCCGAATTTCGCGGTGGTCGACGGTGTGCTTTTCGACAAGAAAGTCGAGACCCTGATCAGCTATCCAGTAGCAAACATGGTAACCGAATATGCCACTCCGTCCACCACGCGTGTCATAAAGGACAATTCCATGCGTAATAACAGCCTTCTTACCTCGGTCACACTCAACGAAGGTCTTGAAGTGATCGGTGTCGGAGCGTTCAATGTGTGCAGATTCACTGAGATAACCATTCCGGCCAGTGTTGTCGAGATCGGACAGCGGGCCTTCACATCCAATCCGCTGCTTGCCGAATTCAAAGTCGAGGAAGGAAACGAGCATTATGCCGTCTACAACAAATTCCTCTGTACCAAAGATGGCAAGATACTTCTTCAGGGTCTGAACATCGAGGATGTGGTCATCCCCGAGAGCGTGGAGGATATCGAAGAATACGCTTTCTACAACATGTCGTCAATAAAGACTGTGAAACTCTCGAATACGAAGAGTGTGGGCCAGTCGGCATTCTACAGCGGAAGACAGATAACAGACATAGATTTCGGGACCTCGCTTGAGTCGATAGACAATATGGCCTTCATGTACTGCACGTCGGTCAAGGAGATTGTCTTCCCCTCCACTCTTCGCACCATATCAAACAAACAGGCGTTTCTCGGATGCACCATGCTGGAGCGGCTTGTGCTCAACGAAGGAATCGAAAAGATAGGAGACGGAGCTTTCCTGATGTGCATAGCACTCAAGGAGGTCTATATTCCCGGATCAGTGAAAGAAATGGGAGAGGCGATCTTCTCCAACTGTCCCTCTCTGGAATCTGTCGAGTTTGGCGAGGGGCTTCTGACGGTCGGATCCAGTTGCGTGTATGCGAATTCCGGTCTGAAAAAAGTAAAGATGCCAGACTCTGTGGTTGATATCAAGGAATTTGCATTCGGAGAATGCCCTGCCATTGAGGAGATAAATATTCCGGCGTCGCTTGAGTCTGTCGGTACAGCGGCATTCCAGAATGTTCCGCTTGGAGGAGAACTCAGACTCCCCTCGAATCTGAAGAAGGTGGATAAAAATGCCTTTACCTACACGCAGATCACGGATCTTGTGACAAATGATCTTCTCGAATCGATCGGCGACTGGGCGTTCGGCGGGAATTACGGTCTGAGAAGCGTGAGCCTCAACGAAGGGCTGGTATCGATCGGTCAGGGCGCTTTTGCTGCCAGCGATATGCTTGTCAGCATAGAGATCCCATCAACTGTCACTGCAATCGGCGACGGATTCTTGTCCAACTGTAACGCTGTGGTTGAAATAATCAACAATGCGGTCGAACCTCAGGCACTCACAGGTGATCCGGTGTCGGCTGATGCATACGCCGAATGTGTGCTGAAGGTGCCGATGTCTTCGGTCAATGCTTACGGCAACGCGCCCTACTGGCAGAACTTCTATAAGATCGAAGGAATCGGTTCGGATTCCGTGGAACGTGTTGGGGAGGAGAATATTACTGTGTCGGCTGTCTATGATCTCAACGGTGTCCGGGTGGATCGTCCTGTCCGCGGCATATACGTGGTCCGTTATTCCGACGGTTCGGTCAGAAAGATCAGCGTTGACTGACATGAAATGACAATAATAAAATGACTAATAAAATGACGCCTCCGCTGACAGCGGAGGCGTCATTTTATTAGCGTGGGTTCAGCCTATGCTTTCGATCTTTTTGCCGGGGCGAAATATGCGTATGCTCCGAGCAGACATCCTGCCGCGAGTGTGATTCCTCCGACAGTCAGCACAGTGCGGAACGAGGTGGCGTCGGCAAGCAGACCCCATCCTCCCGATGCAATGGCACCTCCCGACGACAGGGCTATTGAGATCAACGCATATATTCTGGTGTAATGCTTCTTGCCGAAGGCGTGTCCGGTGAGCATTGCGGTCTGGACAGTCACACCGGCGTATTCCCATCCGAACATGAAGCAGCCGCAGAGCATGATCCAGAGAGTGCCTTGCCCGGCGAGCAGAAGAGCGAGACCGGCCACGCCGGGCAGAGTGCATGCAAGCACGCCGCACAGGCAGTTGCGGTCGTTGATCATGCCGAGAAGCAGTTTGCCGCCGGTCACTCCGGCCATAACGGCCGCTGCGGCGAGTGATGCCTCGACCTCCGTGAAGCCTGATACCATCACATATTTCGGTATGAAAAGATTGAGCGTCGAGACTGCCATCATTATGAAGGCGAATATCATGACTGCATAGAAAGCGGGCATCCTGACAGCCTTGCAATAGTCGGTACCTGAAGCTCCGGAGTCTTTGCCGCCTGGATTTCCGGCCGATGCTTCCTTATGGCCGTAGGGGAGCAGCCCTTTATCTTCAGGCCGGTTGCGAAGCAACGCTCCGAGCAGCGGAGTGACTCCGAACAGTATCATGGCACCGAATGCGAGATACGCCGCGCGCCATCCGTAACCCGATATGATCGCGCCTCCAATCGGATTGAATATCATGCCTCCTATTCCGGAAGCGGCACTGCAGATGCCGATCATAAGTCCCACTTTTGTGCGGAACCAGGCATTGACGAGAATCGGAAAACTGAGATATAGAAGAAATGCGAGCGTTATGCCCATCACGACTCCCGCGCCATAGAACTCCCATACTGAGGAGAAAAGTCCCATCGATCCGACGCATAGTCCGAGGAGCATCGAGTTGAGAGTGAGCAGCAGTCGCGATCCGTATCGTTCGATCAGTCTGCCTGCGAGGGGAAGCATCAGCGTCGAGGCTACGTACGACACCGACATGTAGAGTCCGAACTGTCCGACCGGCACACCGATGGCACGGCTCACCGGATCATAGAATATGCCGGCGCAGCTGAACACGAGACCGACATCCACTCCCATCACAAGACAACAGCAGAACACGATGACGAATCCGTAATGAATCCGCCCGGCAGAGGTTGGTTTCGACATAAGGGCTTGTTAAAAAAATAATTATCTGAATGTCACTCGTCTTCCTCGACCTTGACCGCCTTGCGGTGACTTATATACAATCTTACGCATAGCGCTCCGATGGCGAGCGAAGAGAGAGGCTCCCACCATTCGGATGTGAGGTTGATGAATCCTGCGGTGCGGTTTATCGTTATGAGAAACATCACTATCGACAGCACAAGCCAGATATCGCGCTTCAGTCTGGTCTCGGTTATTTTGTAGATCTTCGCCATGGTGTCTGAGGTTTTGGTCTAAGGTTTTGTGCAAAATTACAAATAAAACGGCATTATCCAAATTAATTCGGAATTCCGGGCTGATCTCATCCGTGAGTTACCCGGATTGTGCCGTGACATACCATAATTGCTTCAAGTGTTCCGACCGATGAAATATTTTATTATTTTTGCCATATGAAAGAGAATATCCCCACAGTAAGACTCGATTCCATAGACGCTTACAACAGACTTTACGGGCTGGAGACCCTGCATCCCCTTGTGTCGGTGCTGGATCTCAAGGAGGCTACCCTTGCGGTAAACCATGTCCGCATGGATTATGGTGTCTATGCCCTGTATCTCAAGAATGACACCAACTGTGTCTTGCGTTACGGACGCCAGCCATACGACTACCAGGAGGGGACGGTGGTGAGTTTCTCTCCCGGCCAGATCATAGGAGTCGATTATGAAAAAGATGAACTCGCCCCGGATGTGGTGGGACTTATGTTTCATCCCGATCTGATCTATGGCACTCCGCTCGGTGCCAGAATTAAGAATTATGCTTTCTTTGACTATTCGCAGCGGGAGGCGGTCCATCTGTCGCTCGAAGAACGCGCCATGTTCATCGAGTGTCTCGGCCGGATCAGGCAGGAGATTACGCATCCGGTCGACAGGCATACGGCCGGTATCGTGGCAAGCCATATCCAGCTTCTTCTCGACTATATGACCCGGTTCTACGAAAGGCAGTTCATCACCCGCCGCAAAGTGAATTCCGACGTAATGGCCAGATTTACCGACGCCCTCCGATCCTATTATTCCGACGGGCATGGCAGTCATGGTATACCCACGGTCAATTATTTTGCCGGTGTCGCGAATCTTTCGCCCGGATATTTCGGCGACCTTGTAAAAAAGGAGACAGGACGGACTGCGCAGGAGATAATATCGCTTCACGTTGTGGATTGCGCAAAGGAACGTCTGGCTCTCACTGACGATGATATCAGTGTGATAGCGTATGATCTTGGATTCGAGTATCCCCAGCACTTCTCGCGTATGTTCAGGCGAGTGGCCGGCACGACACCCACCCGCTTCAGAGAGCATATCACAGACTGATGCAAGTGCAGTCTGCCCACAGAGCGTGTGCTTTTATAGATGCCTCTAAACCGGCGGCCAACCGGATTGTCATATAGGCTGTTATAACAAGAGAGACCCGAAAAACGGGTCTCTCTCTGAAATTCACTTAAGTAAGTGTTTAAATTTAACCGATAGTTACTTAAATAATTTTTTGACAGACCTGAAACGCCAAGTGGAGACACGATCCGAGACTGGTCAAACATAGTTTATCATGTATAGAAAACTTATGGCATCGGCTGTGGGACTGTCGTGTGTGACGGCATGTCTTGCCGCAGGATCAGACGCGTTGCGTTTCGATCCTGAAAATTTCAGAATCGATTCGATCACCATGCCGCGAGGCGAAGTCGTGCGCTTTAAGGCTTATGAAGGCATTTCTTATGTGAGAAACGCCGAGGATCCAGCTTATCAGAAGCTCAACATCTATGTGCCTCTCGACATGAAAGGCCGGGCAGACAGCGATGTGCCCGTCCTGATGCGTAACAATGTCGGCGGATACATGGCTTCTCCTCCGGGCACACCCACTGTGGCCGATGCCACAGGACGTGCTCTCGCCGAGGGATATGTGCTTTGCATACCTGGAGCCAGAGGCAACGGTTCGAAAGTCACTGCCGGCGGCAAGACTGTCTGCACCGGAACGGCGCCTGCCGGACTGCTCGACCTTAAGGCCGCCGTCCGTTATCTCAGATATAACGACGATCTGATACCCGGCAATTCAGATCGTATTTTTACCGATGGCACAAGTGCCGGCGGAGCCATGTCGTCGCTTCAGGGTGCCACGGGCGACGCTCCCGAATATGAGGAGGCCCTGAGAAAGATGGGGGCGGCCGATGCCTCCGATGCCGTATTCGCATCGATATGCTATTGCCCGATTACGGATCTGAACCATGCCGATATGGAATACGAATGGCTTTACGGCTGCACCAACACGGGGGTTCGCCATCTTGATGCCGCGCAGATCGCGGTTTCTGACGAGCTGGCAGCCATGTGCCCGGCCTACATCGACTCGCTCGGACTGAAAGACAGTGCCGGCAATCCAGTTACGTCAGCCAATTATATGGATTATCTCAAGACATTCATTATGGCTTCAGCGCAGAAGGCCCTTGAGGAGGGTTGCGAGATTCCCGATTCCATCGGCATAATCAGATATGCGAAGCCACTTCCGACTTTTGCCCAGAATCTCGGCGCCGGTCCGGTCAACGGTGGTATGCCCGGCGGCGCGGGGGGCGCGAGACCGACCCACAGACCGGAGTATACTGACTATGTCATTGATGTGGACTGGGACAAGTATCTTTCTTACGTAGCCACACAGCAGGCTCTCAAGACGCCTCCCGCTTTTGACGCCTATGGCGTTCTTGGCGACTCGGCGACGCCTGAGAACCAGGTGTTCGGTGATGCCGCGGGCACGCCATCCAATTTTACAGATTTCAGTCTCCGCAGGCGCACCGGTGATCCCGACGCGGTTTTAGGCCGGGATCTTGAG
This sequence comes from uncultured Muribaculaceae bacterium, assembly GCA_947176745.1. Taxonomy (GTDB): domain Bacteria; phylum Bacteroidota; class Bacteroidia; order Bacteroidales; family Muribaculaceae; genus Lepagella. The sequence goes on along the minus strand of CAMWRV010000026.1, from coordinate 25,759 downwards.
ACCCGTGTGCTGATGATGAATCCGATGAACTTCATCCGTCCCGGTCAGTCAGGCATAGCGCGCCACTGGTATATCCGCCACGGTGCCAAAGACCGCGACACCTCTTTCCTCGTGCCCGTCAATCTCGCCACGCGTCTGATGAATGACGGCTACGATGTGGATTTCGCGTTGCCGTGGAACCGCCCGCATTCGGGAGACTACAATCTTGACGACCTCTTCGGCTGGATAGAGACAGTGATGCGCGGACAGCACTGACTCTGTCATTAATGGCTGTGGCCTTCGCCGTAGCCGCCGGTGTCGATGTGGTTGCAGGCAGCATGCGATGTCGTGGTCTTTTTCCCAAATGTGTAGCTCACCGACAGACGCAGCGTACGGCCTCCCGACCATTTCTCTATCGACTGCCTGTATCCGTCTCCATACAGGATCTCGTGCGTTTTCTTTGACGCGAACAAGTCTTTGCATATAATCGACAGGCTCCATGGTCCGAATGATTTTTTCAGACCTGCCTCGACGTCCCACGCCGGTTCGACTGTGCCCTGAGCTGTCGGCCGGCGTGAGCTGTATCGTCCCGTGGCCTGGAATGTGATGTCGCCGGGCAGTCTGACCGAGGCCATGCACCTTATGTCCCACACAAACCGGTTCTGCGCATCGCCGCTGATCGTATACATGTTGCCGTGAAGAGGATATTCGGTGCTCCAGGCATTCATGCGGTTGTTGTGAAGATTGAGAGTGGTCGTGAGGGTGAGACGGTTCCAAAGAGTGTTGCGCGATATGATCTCGACACCGGTGTCGAGCATGTCGCCGACATTGGCGTGACCGTAATACATAGTGTTCATCTCCGGATCTGACGACATCGGCGCCAGAAAACTGACATGGCTGATCTTGTCTTTGCTCGAACGCACGTAGGCAGATGCCGACAGCATGTGGCTGCTCCACGTCTTCATGTAGGTCAGTTCGAGCGCGTCGCTGTATTCCGGCTGTATCAGCGGATTTCCGAGATGCACTTCCGACGGGTCCGACACATTCTCGAAAGTGTTGAGCTGCGGGCCGTAGGGGCGGCGTATGCGCCGCGACAGGTCGAGGCGCAGCTCGCTGTCGGGAGTGACCGACCATCCGACCGATGCCGAGGGAAAGAGCGCGAAGTCTTTCTTTCGGAACAACGGTGCGTCGCCGTCGGTCTCTCCGTATCCGAGCGACCGGGTCCGGATGCTCCACATCTCGCCGCGAAGGCCTGCCGAATATGACAGTACTCCGTGACTGCCCGAGAGACTGACGTATAATGCCGATATGTCGGTGTCATATTTGAATCTGTTGTAGAGATCCGGCTCTGTCCCCCCGGATGCTCCCGACAGCCAGTAAGACGCCGGACTGTTCTCATGGTTGTAGTTTCCTTTGTAGCCGGCCTCAAGGCGTAGCCATTGCGCCAGTTGTCCCGAATAGTCTACGGCTGCCTCCCAGTTGTTGATCCTGACTTTCTGGTGCTGGTCGATCTCTGAAATTTCTGTGCTGCTGTCAGGCCATGTCTCGTCATCGCGGGTGTCGCTTTCTGTCGAACCTTGCCATATGTTGTAGCTGACGTCCATGTCTATGCTGTGGGCTGGGTTGAAGTCGAGCTTATAGCCGGCCAGAATGTTGGCTCCCCGGTTGAAGCCGTGTTCGCGGGTTCTGCTCATGTTTGAGCTCCATTGCAAGGGGAGGTCGGAGAAATGCGATATCGCCGTGTTTGAGCGGAGATGCCCGAGCGTGCCCGCCGCGCTCAGATACAATGTGCTTCGGCTGTCGGGGGAGTAGTTGGCGCCGATGCGGGCGAACAGGCTGTTTTCATGTTTTCTCGATTTGCCGTCGGAGTCGAGACGGAATCCGTCATCATAGTTTCTTCGTGATTCAGAACCTCCCGGATTGTGGTTTGATTTGAATCCCAGCGAGGCGAATGTCTCGAATCTGCCTGTGTTGAGGCTGGAGTTGAAATTGACGTTGACATTGCCATGGGTGTCGGCGTCGGCCTCTGCCGATCCGTAATAACCGGCATGCCTACCCTGCTTGAGGCGGATGTTGATGATGCCCGCGGTGCCCTCTGCTCCATGTTTGGAAGAAGGATTTGTCATAACCTCGATGCTCTCTATCGACTCCGCCGGGATCTGACTCAGCATCTGCATTCGGTTGTCGGCGGTCATGCCGCTCTCCTTGCCGTCGATCCACACGGTTACATCGCTGTTGCCGCGCAGGGAGATCTCGCCGTCATGGCTAACGTCGACCGACGGAACCGAGGCAAGCAGCTCGCCGGCCGACGCCCCCGCCGACGATATGTCGGAACTGACGTTGAACACTCGCCGCTCGCCGCTGACCGAAAGCTGGCTTTTCTGTCCGGTCACGACCACTTCCTCAAGCAGTCGCGAGTCGTCTGCAAGCTCGATTATGCCGAGATCGACATCGCTGTCAGCCACAGTTATTTCTTTCTCTCCGGTGATGCTCCCTATATTGGATACCCTGACGATATACCTGCCAGGTCTTATATCTTTGAATGTGAATGAGCCGTCGGAGTCGGTCGAAGTGCCCGACAGGGCAGCTTCGCTATTGTCCGAATGGCTGAAGATTGTCACTGTCGCGAAGTCAATCGGTTCAGACGAGTTTTTGTTGACTACTGTGCCCGATATGTTGCCGTCGGCCCATACGGTTGTCGATAGCATCATGATTCCCGCCATAGCCGTGATTATTCCTGTTTTCATAATGTCGTTAGGTTTGAGCTGCAAAAATAAGCCGGAAGGTGTGCACATGATATGCAGTGTTGCGATGAAAGATAAATTATAAATGATGAATTATGTATAATAGGGGTGTAATGGGTTGATAATATTGATTATATGGCTGTGTGTCCGGTCGGGCTATATCAGCGGTTCATATTTTTTTGCCGTTATATTTGGTGGAATGAAAAGAAATTACTAATTTTGCACCGTAATCCTCGGAGGGGAGCGGTCTGATGTTCGATTTCAAGCATGAGACTCAAGCTTTCAGATGAGGTGTAGGTCTCGATAGAGAGGCTTTAAAATGCTTCAGTAGCTCAGTTGGTTAGAGCACCTGACTGTTAATCAGGGGGTCGTTGGTTCAAGCCCATCCTGAAGCGCCAAATAAGTTGAAGTTTTAACTATCAGTTAGTACTTTATAGCTTATATTCTCATTATAATATCTGCTTCAGTAGCTCAGTTGGTTAGAGCACCTGACTGTTAATCAGGGGGTCGTTGGTTCAAGCCCATCCTGAAGCGCCCAATCCCGACGGAATCATCCGCCGGGATTTTTGTTGTTATGAATCGCTTCAGAAATCCTTCGACTCTTCATTTCTTCTGCTCGGTTCTACTGTCGGCGTCCCGGAGGTCCGCCGCTCCCGGTGTTGCTTCGGTGTCTGTTTGCGCGACCGGACCGGGAGCGGCGGACCTCCGGGACGCCGAAAGTCGCAATCTGCCGGCAAAAGCAATCCGTTGGCAAAATATAAGGACGCCGCTGACTTCGTGTCGCGGCGTCCTCTTGTTGACAGTTGCTGCTTTGGCGTGGCAGTTACCTGATTATGATCTTAGAGGTGGTTGATTTTCCTCCTGATATTTTCTTCACGATGTAGACTCCGGCGGGAAGACCGGTCGTATCGTCGCAATTGCGCGACAGGCTACCAGAGAGATCATAGATGCTTGCAGATGTCCTGCCTGAATCCGTGGATATGCCCTCGATGCCCGAAGGATCGAAATCCGCAAGAGCCTTCCATGCGGCGTTGCCCACTTCGCAGTTCACGGGATCGGTCTCGTCGTAATTGGAAATGAACGCTACCACCTGCATGTCTTCAGTCTTGCAGCCCTCGGGATACTCGAGATCGCACTCGTAGGCGTATTTGTTGCCGTTCCATGCGGCCGGCTCTCCCCATGTGGAGTTGTATGCGCGTTCCACGTGGTTGTGGTAGAACTTCGCGCCGCCGGATCCGCTCTGTCCCATACCGTCATCGCTTGCCAATACGTTGTCTTCCACCACATAGACCGTGATGCGAGGATTTTCGAGCGAGGCCAGCATCTCCTCTCCTTCCACTTTTACGTGTAGTCTGCGGGCTGCCGCGTCATGAGTTCCCGAGACTTCGATGCTGTAGAGGGCGGGAACATCCTGCGCCTGAGTAACTTTGTATGCGAAAGCGCTGACCGGGAGGTTGCCGAACACCGGAGTGCTGACTGTGCCGCCGGTTTCTCCGACGCGATTGAGCATGAAAGCGGGAGCATACATATTGCCTCCGTCATTGTAGAACCAGATGTAATCTTTGTCGCAGGGCTGTGTGAAAGCGTCAATGCCGTATCCTGAATGGTGGCAGACCATGGCGAAACGCTTTTTCTGGTCATCGGTGAATGTCGCGATCATGTCATGCACAGTCTCTGCGGCAGCTGGGCAGTTGGAACATCTTTCGGTGGTGAACTCTTCGAGAAGCACTGTTCTGGGGAAAACGGTGGCCAGAACGGGAATCTCGCCGAGCGACACGCTGTTGTCGCCGGGAGTCTCGTCATCAGAGCCGTTGGGCTTAGAAACGGAGGCGGAGAATCTGTATCTCTTGCCCGACTCTACTCCCGGAATCACAAACGACTCCTTGTAGCTGCGCGTCACTCCGTAGGGGACTGTCTGGTATACGGTGTGGCTTACACTTATTCCCGCTTCCTCGTCGGCTATGGTCAGAGTGAACACCGATACAGGTTCGATGCCGTTGTTGCGGATCTCATAGACCATGCTTACGGGAGTATCGATCACATAGTAGTCGTCCGACAGCGATGCCGAAATGAACTGCAGGTCGTTCTGTGGCAGGTTGTCGCCGGTTATGAGAGCCTCTATGCTGAGGATGCCGAGATCGGGCCGTTCAGACCAGCTGCCTTCTCCGGTGCGGATCCATGCCGCTCCGGCATGATCGCCGTCAACCAACGATATGGCCGAGGCGGTTTTTGTCTGGTTGAATGTGTATCCTACATAATATCCCGTAGCGGGCTCGATGTCGACCGGAGTTTCGAACTGTATGCTGTTCCAGCCGTCGCGCGGTTTCTGAGTAGTGCGGATGTCGATATACTGCTCGGCGAGGTTCTCTCCGTTTAGATCCTTGCGGATCCATGCTGTCATGTCATGCACGTTGAGCTTGCTGGTCAGAGCCGCGTTGACACCGGCGAAGGCGTCGCCGCTGAAGCGTTCCAGATCTTCTGCTGAAAGAAAGATTGCGGCTTCGGCACTTGCCTGGCCTTCGATGGTCAGTCTGGACTCTGTGCCTGCGAAGCCGGAACAAAATCCGAACTTGTAAAGTGTCTGGGCCGACGCCGTTGCCGGCAGGACTGCGAACGTCAGTGCCAGAAGAATTTTCCCGATTTTCATATGTGTGTTGTGATGCATGCGCGGGATGCCGGACTGATCCGGAATCCCGCACATTGGTTCAAGTTGGTTATCTTACGATTATTTTTGCGCTTTCGTTGCCGGCTTTCACGATATATACACCGGGTTCGAGATACCAGAGCGTATCGTTGCCTTCGGCTGTTCCTGAAGCGACGGTGCGTCCGTCGGCCGTTGTCACGGCCACATGGTCGCCTTCGTGTCCTTTGACGCGCACGGCTCCTTCTTCAGCACGGATGGATGACAGCGCATCGCCGGTCAGGTCGCGGACTCCGCTTGATCCTGTCACCGACACTGCGGTCATCGCGAAGTATGAGTTCTCGGCCGGTATGTCGGTGTCGATCATGATCTGCACCCAGGGCTCGTTGAGAAGTTCTGCGGGAAGCTGGAGAGTCACCTCGCGGATTCCCTCGCCTTCTTTGGCCGGGAGTGTGCCGAGAGTGTACATCCTGCTGGAATGTCCTGAAGAATAGCCGTTGATCACGGTAGTAGCCGCGCGACTGCCTGTGTAGACATCCATTTTCAGAGATGCGAATTCCTCGCCGATAGTGCTGAATCTTGGCATCGACACGCGTCCCGAAGTGCCGTCGACACCGCCGCAGAACATAGCTACTTTCTTGTTGTCGGCTCCATAGAGGGCTGCGTCGATATCCTTAAGATACATGTAAGTCCATTCGGCGTAGTAACCGTCGGTGAAGATGCGCCAGGGTTTGGTGCAGGAAATGTCGGATGGATTCGAGAAGTCGTCGGAATAGGGGAGAGTGTAAGCCGGGCCGACCCAGGCCGATCCCGAAACCATCGAGCTTGCTCCCGCCACATTGACTGCCTCTATGGCAAGACGGTAATAGTCCTGGGTGTCGGGCGAGAATGTGTACTGACGCTCTGTCAGGTTCTTTGCCAGAGGTATCCAGTTTGATGGCACGCCGGTCTGGTCGTAGACATATATGTTGTAGGTCAGCAGCGTCGGGTCGATGTATCCGCCGTCGGCACCCTCTGAGGGGGCATCCCACATGAGAGTGAAGTCGCGCATGTCGTCAGATATGATACCGCGCACGTTGGTTACATACGACGGCACGGTCTGGCCCGTGAATATTTTTACGATAGCCGAGGGGCTGTTCTCGCCACGGGAGTTCGATACGGTCACACTTATCTGGTTCTCGCCCTGAAGGGTGGCTACTGTGGCTTCGCCTGATGCGCCAGGTGTGCCCTTGACTGTGGCGGTTTCTTCCGAACTTTCTATAGTGGCTGTCAGTTCGGTGCCCTGGGCGATCTGGTCGCCCCCCACTGTCTCTGTCGGGAAAGTGAACTTCACGGTCGCGGCGAGACGCCCGTTGGCGGCGGCTGTGGCCTGAAGACCGGTCGCCATGGCGGGGCTCGTGTTGAGCACGCCTCCGTCTTTTACCTTGATATTGCGTACAAGCACGCCGGCCATGTCGCGTGCCGACGAACAATGGATGCCGATGTAGTAGATGCCCGGCTCATATACATTGAAACCTGACTGCAGGTTCTTCCATTCGGTCACCTGATTGCCGCGAAGGTCGTATGCGCACGAAATCTTCGTGCGGTCGATGAGGCTTTCGATCACACCGTCATAATTGGGTTCAGTGGCGAGAACCACATCAAGATATTCCTCTGCGAACTGCGGCGACCACGCCGTGGCGTCGAGCGAGATCTCGTAGATACGTTCCGAGCTGTCGAACTTCATGGCGGGAAGGAAAATGTAGTCGTCCATCGGATTCATGTTGCCGTCGGAAGTATAACCGGAGTAGAGAGCCTGACGCTCCTGATTCCATGTCCAGCAGGTATTGTCGTTGTTCTTGTCGAAGGGTGTCATGAGTGAGAACTCGGCCGGAGTGGGAGAGAAGCTGGCGGGAGGCGTCATGGCGTCGCCCATTACCACACTCTGGGAATTTGCCTCGGCACTGGTCAGACCGTTGCTCGATGCGCTTACATATGCTGTGTAGAGAGAAAGATCCTCGGAATTCTCAAGAGTATAGGCCGTAGAGGTCGATGAGACAGTTGTCGAGAATACAGTATTGCCCGACACGTTGACGATCTTCACATTGTAGGTCATAGATCCAAAATCCACATAGCCGGCGTGAACTCCCGCTGTCGGGGCGCTCCAGCTGACAGCGCTCTTGGTCAGGGTGACGTTCTGCGGAGCCATCGGGGTGTCGTTGCCGATCCACATGCGGCGCGTCACAGGATCGCATCGCAGCACGTCGATCGAGGCTATGACTCCGAATTCATGGTTGCCGGCCTCAAGGTCGGAGAATTCCACCTCTATCTTGGCGCCGGGAGAACATGACTCTTTCTTATACTCGGCGCCGTCGAGGGTAACAGTCCAGTCAACCGATTCGGGGAGCGCGTTGCCGTTCTGCATCCGGGTCGGCATAGTGAAAGCAAGTTTGCCTGAAAGCGCGCCGGCGGGGAAGTCGATCGAGTCGATCACCGGACTTTCCGGTGCGGCGGCCACGTATTTCACGTCGGGTGTGACAAACCAGTCGAAACATGAATTGTCGTCGAGAGTGCATTCGAGGTTGAATGTGCCGTCGCGTGTCACTGAGTAAAGTTTCGAGATCGTAGGCATGCCGTTGTCGAGATAGTCCCAGTAGAACAGCCCCTCTTTGGGCGACCATGTCATTGCCGCCTGATATGAACTGTGGGTGCTCTTGTCAGGTATGTCGCAGATCGGGGTGACATTTCCTTCGGTATCGATCCTTATGAATTTTTTGTTGATGTTGACGCCATAGAAATTCTTGTCTTCAGGACAGTAGGCGAGAGAGGTGATGTTGTCGCTGGAGGAGTCGAATTGCTTTACGACCTCATATCCGTTGGGATTGGCGATGGTGGCGCGGCAGAACTCGTAGTTCTGGGAGCAGAAATAGAAATATCCGTCTTCCTGATTGTAGGCGAGCGGGGAGACCCAGTTGATATATGCAGATGCTTCCTGCTGTTCGACTATCTCTCCGGTGCTGAAATCGACTTTTAGAAATTTCTGGGAGCCCATGTTCCAGTTCTCGTCAAAATATGCCTCGGAGTATCCGTAAAGATATCCGTCGAGTAGGAATGCTCCGGTAAATCTGCCTAATATGGCTGCCGCCGGGTCATTGTAGGCGAGGTTGACTTCGCCATACTGGCCGACGATGTAGATTCCGCGATAGGAACGCAACCAGTCGTCGGGGGTCAGAGACCAGTCAGACAGGAATCCGTAGAGGTTTGTGCCTCCGGCGGTGACGCGTTGAGGCTGGTTGTCCGGGCGGGTTACAACCGTAGTCGGGAATTCTCCGGCTACCTGCGGGTCAAATGACTGAGGCTTGATTTCTGAGCCTCGCGTTGTCGCGATTATCGCGCCGGCTCCGGCAGCGACAAGTGTCGTGAACAGCGTTAATGATTTTTTCATAATATGGATGGTGATAATGATTGCGCCGCATTGATGGATGAAAGTGAAAATACTGTCTGCGCGGCATAAGATCAGTTAGTGAAAAGATTTATGTGCAAAAATAATAATTGTCGGCATAAATCCAAAGTATGTGTGTTGAAAAACAGGATATAGGTGAAAAATTAACATTTTTGTCGCGGAAACACTATGAAGACAAGAAATGCAACAAGAGGATGGTTCGCCGTAACTGTATGTATATATATGACAGCACAGGGGAGACCGTCTCGACGGTCTCCCCTGCGTGAGAGTGTGTGAAAACTTCGGTTACTTGCGGATGCCGAGTTCCTTCTTTGCGATGATCGCGCGGTAACGGTTGATGTCTTTGCGGATCAGGTAGTCGAGAAGGCTGCGGCGCTGACCTACAAGAGCCTTGAGCGCGCGGGCTGTGGTGTAGTCCTTGTGGTTGGCCTTGAGGTGCTCTGTGAGGTGCTTGATGCGCACAGAGAAGAGAGCGATCTGGCTCTCGGGGCTGCCGGTGTCGCCGGGGCCGCTTCCGTAAGTCTCGAAGATTTTCTTCTTGTCTTCTGATGAAAGATGCATTTTGAGAGAAATTTAAGTTGGTTATGAATGAATACCTTTCGTCGGAAAAGCCACCGCCGGCCGCGGCCGGACTGCCCGGCTCTCTCCGCCGGGGGCACTTTTCCCTGAAAAGCGTTGCAAAATTACTAATATATTTGGATATTACAAAATATTCAGCTAATTTTGCATCCGCAATTATGCCGCGCAGGCTGATCAAGAACTCCGCAACGGAGTCGCCCCGCGGTCGGACAAAAACAACAAATTACGAAAATGTACGCAATCGTAGAAATCAAAGGACAGCAGTTCAAGGCCGAAGAGGGCAAGTTTCTGTATGTTCACCACCTCGGCGAGGAAGTGAAGGAAGGCGACGCTGTGTCGTTCGACAAGGTGCTTCTTCTCGATGCCGACGGCGACGTCAAGGTCGGTGCGCCTGCCGTTGAAGGCGCCAAAGTAGAATGTGAAGTGCTCCTTCCCCTCGTGAAGGGCGATAAAGTGATCGTCTTCAAGAAGAAACGCCGCAAAGGCTACCGTCGTCTCAACGGTCACCGTCAGCAGTTCACTAAAGTAATGATCAAGAAAATCGTAACCGCATAAACCAAAATAGAAAATGGCACATAAGAAAGGTGTCGGTAGTTCTAAGAACGGCCGCGAATCAGAAAGCAAACGACTTGGTGTGAAAATTTTTGGTGGTTCGAACTGCAAGGCGGGCAATATCATCAAGCGCCAGCGTGGCACAGTGCACCATCCCGGTCTCAATGTCGGCATGGGCAAGGATCACACTCTCTTCGCCCTTATCGACGGCGTAGTGGTGTTCACCACAGGCAAAGAGGGCCGCAAGTTCATCAACGTGCAGCCTCACGCAGCAAACTGATCCTGTCAGCAGGCAAGATTCAAAGGCGGATTTCCCGGTCGGGAAGTCCGCTTTTTTAGTGCCCTGACGTATCGGTTACAGACTCTTTCTGCAATCTGTTTGGAGTTGCTGCTAACAATATCCGTGAATTGTTGTTTAGTAATGTAAAAAACGTTAAATTTGTGTTTCCAAACGTACCGAACACATGGCAGATTCCAACGATCCCAAAGAAAAGGCTGAAGAAAGAATTGAACGGCAGGAGGAAATTCCGTCTCAGGAAAATAATTCTGCGACAGACAATGATTCGGAGAAGAAGCCGGTACGCGTCAAAAAACATCTGATCCGCCCGACCTGGCTGCGCCGTACACTCAAGACGCTGCTTTGTGTGGTTGTGGTAATCCTTCTTCTTCCTGTGCTCCTTTACCTCCCTCCGGTGCAGGATTTCGCCGTTTCGACAGTGTCCGGTTTAGTGGAGAAATCGACAGGCATGAAAATTGGCATAGGCCGGTTCCGGCTTGCCTTCCCCCTTGATGTCAGCCTGAAGGATGTGTACGTGGTCGAGGCGTCGGGCGACACTATGGTCCGGGCGCGTCAGGCACTTGTCGACGTTAAGCTGCTTCCCTTGCTCAGACTTGATGTCAGACTCAACTCCCTGCGTCTCGACGACGGCTATTACCGCATGGTCTCGCCCGACTCGTCGATGATTCTGACAGTCAACGCCGGTCTGCTTGAAGTCGACGGCAAAAGCTCCGCCGACATACGGACTTCGGAGATAACGCTCAATAATACACGCCTGCGCGACGGGCGCCTCTCACTCTATATGGATGTCTGGAAGAAAGAAAACAAGCCCGACACGGCCTCTTCCGCATCCGCCCCCTTTGTGATCAGAGCCAACGATCTCCGCATGGAGAACTTCAGCTTCGGCATGTCGATGCTGCCCACAATCGACACTATGGACGTGGCTCTCAAGAGAGTGGAGATAAAGAAGGCCACAGTCGATCTCGGCGAGAATCTTGTAAAGTGGGATCTGGCCTCGATCGGCGGCGGCGACTTCACATATCTCACTCCGACTGCCGAATATATAAAGACACATCCTGCCCCTCCTTCGCAGCCTTCCACCGGTCCGCCGATGCGCATCATGGGCGACAGTATCGCAGTCGATTCTCTTTCGGCACTTTATGCTGTCCGCGACGCGAGGCCGCAGCCCGGTTTTGACGCGTCTTATCTCAAAGTGACCGGCGTCGGCATCGGCATGAGAAATTTCTATAACGAGTCTTCTACTGTCAGACTGCCGCTGACACGCCTCGCGGCCTCCGAGCGTTGCGGCCTCCGCATAACCGAGGGCCATGGTACGGTAGGCATCGACTCCGTCGGCCTGACACTCGACAGTCTCACTGTCCGCACCCCGTTCTCCTCGATATCGGCATCGGCGTCGGTGCCGTTTGCGATGATGGCGCTCGATCCATCATCGGCCATGAATGTCAGCGCGAGCGGCCGCATCGGCCTTCCCGATGTCGAGTCGTTCATGCCCGCTCTGAAGACATACACCTCCATGGTGCCCGCCCGCAAGCCGCTCGACTTTGGAGTCGAGGCTGCCGGTTCGCTGGCCGACCTGTCGATCGACCGCATTGACGCAAAGATGCAGGGAGTGTTCGGCATCAAGGCATCCGGTTATGCCCGCAATCCTCTTGATTACCGCAAGATGCAGGCCCGCGTCAGTTTCGACGGAAGCCTGAGCGACCCGACGCTTGCTGACCGTCTCACCGGTATGGACGACATGAGCATACCCGCATTCACAATCGAAGGCACAGCAGCGGCCTCCGGTCTCAGCTATGACGCCGATTTCGATCTGCGAAGCGATGCCGGCGATCTTGCCGCCAAGGGGCATGTGGCGCTCACTCCCGAAGACTACACCGCCGACATATCTGCTGTCGGTCTCGATGTGGCACGATTTGTGCCTTCTGCCGGAATCGGACGCCTGTCGGCCACTGTCAACGCACGCGGTCACGGATTCAACCCGCTGAGCGGAACAGCCGTGACCGATGCGATTGTCAGCATATCTTCGGTCGAATACAACCACCGCGAACTCCGCGACATACACATCGACGCACTCCTCGACAACGCCGGAGACCTCACTCTTCAGGCGTCATCGCCCAATCCGGGTCTCGATTTCGACATGCACGGCACAGGCTCGATCCATGCCGATGACTATACCTTCGACATATCTGCCACTCTGCGTGACGTCAATCTTCAGCAGCTCGGTCTTTCCGACAGCATCTGCTACGGTTCGGGCGATATCGCTCTGCGCGGAAACGCGCAGCCGGGCAAATGGCTATATGATGTCGAACTCGACGCTTCCGCGCTCGAATGGCACTTGCCGGGGCAGTATATCCATCTGCCCGACGGAATCACAGCCTCGGTCAACGCCGACCTGACCCGGACCGCCGTTTCTGTCAATTCTCTTCTTACAACCGTCGATTTTACCGCAGAGTCAGGCATGGAGCGTCTGATTAAGGCTTTCTCGGCAGCGGCCGAAACCGCTTCAAGGCAGCTCGAAGAGAAAAATCTCATATTCGACAGCATAAGCCGCCCCCTCCCTCCCTTCACTCTCGATGTCAACGCGTCGGGCCGCGGACTTGTCGACCAGTTCCTGCAGGAGCAGGGCATGGCGATCGACACAGTCTTCGCCCATATAGGCAAGGATTCGGTGCTCTACGGCGACATCGGCGCACTCAACTTCTCATCGGCGTCGCTCAGTCTCGACACGATCGCGCTCAACCTCCGCGAGCGCGGCCCGCTCATGGACTACAAGGCTCATGTCGGCAACCGTCGCGGAACAATGGATGAGTTCGCCCGCGTCAATCTCAACGGCTACCTCGGCAACAACCGTGCCAGTGCCTTCCTCAACCAGTGGAACATCCAGGGTGAGCAGGGCTACAGGATCGGTCTCACAGCCGCGTTCCAGGATTCGGTGGTGTCGGCCCACATTACCCCGCTTAAGTCGACCATCGCCTATTTGCCATGGACATTCAATACCGACAACTTCCTTGACTACAACCTCTACTCAAAGCATGTGGCCGCCAATCTTGAGGCCCGCAGCTCGGAGAGCAGCATCCTGGCCCGCACGCAGCAGACCGACCGTGGCAACGAGGAACTTTACGTCAAGATCGATAATCTCCATATTCAGGACTTCCTCAGCATGTGGGCCCTCGCCCCCCAGATGAAAGGAGACCTCAATGCCGACATGCACGTGGAGTATGACAACCGGCGTTTCACCGGCTCCGGCACTGTCGGACTCAAAAACTTCATTTACGAGAAAACCCCTGTCGGCAACTTCGATCTCGGCCTGAAAGCCGGATACGGACTCGATTCGAGCACTGACGTCAATGCCTCGCTGAGCATAAACGGCGAACCGGCCATGGCTGCCTATGCCAATCTTGTGCCGGGAGCAGAGGGTCTCAAGGCAGATTCGGTAGGTGTCTCTCTGACCCGCTTCCCGCTGAAAGTGGCCAATCCGTTCCTCGGAAACTCAGTCGTTCTCGCAGGTTATCTTAACGGAGACATGCATATGGAGGGATCTTTCGTCTCCCCTGTGCTCAACGGTGCCCTGTCGCTCGACTCCGTGACCGCGCATATACCTGCGGCCGGAGCCAGACTTAGGTTCGGTTCCGATCCGCTGACTGTGACCGACAACGTCATAGATTTCAAGGATTTCAATATTTTCGGTGCAAACGACAATCCTCTGACTCTGTCGGGTACGGTCAACGCGAAAAAATTCTCCGACATAGCTTTCGATATGGTAGCCTCGGCAAATAATTTCCAGCTTATCAAGAGCGACAACCGATCGAAAGACGACCTGTTCGGCAAGGTGTTCCTCAACATAGGCGCTACGGTCAAGGGGCCGATGAGGCTTCTTGATGTCAACGGCAATGTCAACGTGCTCGGCACGACCGACGCGACCTACCGTCTGAATATGGACCCTTCGGAATTCTCGTCGCAGACTGACGACGATATGGTCAGGTTTGTCAATTTCAACGATACGACGCAGGTCGCCAAGGCTGATTCTGTGGTGGAGTCTCCTCTCAACATGCGTATCAACGCCAATCTTGTCGTATCGCCCGGAACACATGTCGAGGTGATACTGTCGAGCAACGGCACCAACAAGGTCGAACTTGACCCGACAGCCAATCTGAATTATTTCCAGAATTATATGGGCGATATGTCGCTGACCGGGACTCTCACTCTCGGCGACGGCTACGTACGCTACGCGTTGCCCGTGCTCGGAGAGAAGATGTTCACGTTCGATCCGTCAAGCACACTGACGTGGAACGGCTCCATTATGAATCCGACGCTCAACGTCACCGCCACCGATGATGTCAAGGCCAATGTGACGAGCGGAGGAAACGCGCGTCTTGTCAACTTCCTTGTCACGCTCCGGGCCACCAGCACTCTCGAGAATCTGAAAGTGGCGTTCGATCTCGCCACCAACGACGATCTCGCCATTCAGAACGAGCTGCAGTCGATGAGCGCCGACCAGAGACAGACCCAGGCCATGAATCTGCTGCTCTACAACCAATATTCGGCCCAGGGCACGAAGGCCAGCACGGCAAGCGGAAACATGCTTTACAGTTTCCTTGAGTCGCAGCTCAATTCATGGGCGGCCAAGAATATCAGGGGTGTCGATCTGTCGTTCGGCGTCAACCAGTACGACAAGACAACCGACGGCGTGACAAATCAGGAGACAAGTTACAGCTATCAGGTGTCGAAATCTCTGTTCAACAACCGCTTCAAGATTCTCGTCGGCGGAAACTATTCGACCGATTCGGCCGATGACGAGATAGCCCAGAATCTTGTGAGCGACGTGGCCGTGGAGTATATTCTCAAGCAGACCCAGACCATGAACATGTCGGTCAGACTGTTCCGACACACGGGCTACGAGAGCATACTCGAAGGAGAGATCACAGAGATGGGTGCAGGTTTCGTATTCAAGCGTCATCTCGAAAACCTCAAGAGTCTGTTCCGCTTCGGCCGACGCAAAAAAAAGATACAGACACCGCAGACCGAAGCCGACAGCGTCGTGCCCGCTGCAAATGATACAGTCGTAACCCCCGAACAGCTATGAAAGATAAGCTCAATACGCTTGCAATGACCGCGGCTCTTCTTGTCGTGTTTATTCTGGCATCATGCTCGACGACAAAAAGAATACCCGAAGGAGAATATCTCTACAACGGCCTGAAGATGAATGTCGACGCCCCTGCGGGCGAGAAGATACCCGGCGGCGTGAAGTCCGATCTGGTCAAATCCGTCAATGTAAAGCCAAACAATGCCATACCTCTTCTCACCCCATACAGGCGCTATCCGTTTCCTCTCGGTCTCTGGGTGTATAACAACTGGAATGACTCGGTCGGCGGCCTGAGGGGATGGCTTTACCGTAAGCTTGTCTCCGAGCCCGTTCTTGTGAGCGATGTCCGGCCCGACGCACGTGTCAAGATGCTCAAGTCGATACTTGACAACAACGGATATTTCAATTCCTCGGTCTCTTACAAACTTTCTCCGCGCAAAAATCCGAAAATCGCCGATATCGACTACGACATCCGCACCGGCGAACCCTATCTCCTCGACAGTGTGATCTTCTTCAACGACACGGTAAAGGGCGTCAGGAGTTTTATCGATTCTGTGGCCCGAATGAGCAAATACCTCGTGCCGGGCGAGAGATTCTGCATGGATTCTCTATCGGCCGAGAGGGTCAGGATAGCCAATGCGCTTCGCAACAGAGGGTATTATTATTTCCGCCCGGACTACATTGAGTTTCTCGCCGACAGCCTTATCACCCCCGGACAGATTGCGCTGAAGCTTACGCTCGCCGACAATATGCCAGATATCGCAGCACTCAGATTCCGTACCGGCCAGATACACACCTCGGTTCTGCGACAGAGCACACGCCGCACCGGTGTTCCCGACACGCTCCAGACATCAAAAGGGGAGTTGGTGGTGTTCAGACCCGCGAAACTCCGCAAGAATCTGATCCCCTCCTGCATAACTTTTCGGAAAAACAGATATTTCTCCGTGCGCGACATGGACCGCACGCAGACGCGCCTGTCGCGTCTCGGCATATTCGGCAATATCCATATACAGCCCGTACCGGTCGATACCAATCCGGAAAATCCGACGCTCGATGTCTACATCACCTGTCAGTTCGAGCGTCCCATCGAGGCGACTATCGAGGCGAATGTCACCTCGAAATCCAACTCATATCTTGGTCCTGGCATCATTCTCGGTCTGACCAACAATAACCTGTTCGGCGGTGCCGAGCGTTTCAGTGTCCAGCTCTCGGGCAGCTATGAGTGGCAGACAGGCCATAACCGCGGAAGCGTCTTCAACAGCTATGAGTTCGGACTCAGTTCGTCGCTCGCTTTCCCGCGTCTTCTTGCTCCGAACTTTATCAGACGCACCAACCGCGATCTGAACTGGACAACCATCACTCTGAGCGGCAATATCCTCAACAGACCGCACTATTTCCGTATGGCCGAAGTCGCGGCTGGCATATCTTACGAATGGGATTACAACAGCCGTGTCACCAACCAGTTCACGCCCTTCAAACTGTCGTATACCAAGCTTCTGCGCACCACCCATGCTTTCGACTCGATCATGGCCGAGAATCCGGCTGTGGCTCTCAGTTTCGAAAGCCAGTTTATCCCCGAAATGAGCTACACCTACAATTACGACCGGTGGCTCGAACGCGAGCGGATCAATGGGTTCAATTTCTCGGCCACGGTCAAGGAGGCGGGCAACGTCTTCTGGGCACTCTGGCGCATGTGCGGCGTTAAAGGGCGCAAGACTCTGTTCGGCATGCCATTCTCTCAGTTTGTCAAGGGGCAGGCACAGCTTGTCTATTCGCGCCGTCTTGTGCGCGGCAAGGACCAGTGGCTCGTGTCGCGAGTGCTGATCGGGGCCGAACATGCCTACGGCAACTCGACCACCGTGCCCTATGCCGAGCAGTTCTATATCGGCGGCGCAAACTCCATACGCGCTTTCACCGTGCGATCGCTCGGCCCGGGCAGCTACCGCGCCCCAGAATCTGACAAGAACGGATATTTCGACCAGACAGGTACGTTCAAACTTGAACTCAACACCGAATACCGGTTCCCGATCTACAGCATCCTCCACGGAGCGGCATTCCTCGACGCCGGCAACATCTGGCTTCTCAAGGATGACCCGATGCGTCCCGGTGGTCTGCTCACACGCAAGACATTCCTGCGCGACATCGCGCTCGGCACCGGTGTCGGTCTCCGCGTCGACCTCGGCATGATGGTGATACGCGGCGACCTCGGCTATGGCCTGCACGCGCCCTACGACACAGGCCACCCGGGCTATTTCAATATCCCCTTCAAAGATGCGTTCGCATTCCACCTCGCAATCGGTTATCCTTTCTGACACGCGGCAGTCATGAAGCGTCTCGGCAGAAACGAACGTATCGGCGCGGCTGTGCTCGCGGCAGTCTCTCTGGCAATAGTGCTGTGTGCCTTTCTGTCGCGCCGGTGCTCCCGGAGCGGAGAAGAGACCGATGCGGTCATGTCATCTCTCATAGAACTGACCGAAATTCGCGGCGGTCAGACCGATTCTCTGTCCCGGTCAGCCGGAAAGGCTGAGACTCCGTCTGCCCGAAGCTCCTCCACAAAAGACTCTGCCACGGGCAGGAAGCATCCATCCTCTTCGCCCCGCGACTTTCTTGAAGAAAAAATTCCGGTACGCGAAAATCCCGATTCATGTGCCCGATAGAGTGGTGGTGGTTCACCGGCGCAGTGCCGATATGCTGCTTCGCGGCATCGCAAGACAATAATATGCGAGCTGAAACAGTGTTATATAACATATTTTTTGTAACTTTGCACCCGAAATCACTTCAAATCATCAAATGCAGAATATCCGCAATATCGCCATTATCGCGCACGTCGACCATGGCAAGACAACGCTTGTAGACAAGATGTTGCTCGCCGGTCATCTCTTTCGTGAGAACCAGACTACGGGTGAACTAATACTCGACAACAACGACCTTGAGCGTGAACGTGGCATAACGATTCTCTCCAAGAACGTATCGATCAACTACAAAGACACAAAGATAAACATCATCGACACCCCGGGACACGCCGACTTCGGCGGCGAGGTGGAGCGCGTGCTCAACATGGCCGACGGCTGTCTGCTCCTTGTCGATGCTTTCGAGGGTCCGATGCCGCAGACGCGTTTCGTGCTCCAGAAAGCCATCCAGATGGGTCTGAAGCCTGTTGTGGTCATCAACAAGGTCGACAAGCCCAACTGCCGTCCAGACGAGGTCAACGAGATGGTGTTCGACCTGATGTTCAACCTCGACGCCACCGAAGACCAGCTCGACTTCCCGACAATCTACGGCTCCGCCAAGCAGAACTGGATGAGCCGCGACTGGCGCACGCCGGCCGACGACATCACCGCCGTGCTCGACGCCATAATTGAATACATCCCCGCGCCGCGCCGCGTGGAGGGTGATCCGCGCATGCTCATCACGAGTCTCGACTACAGCAACTACGTGGGCCGCATAGCCGTGGGCCGCGTGCAGCGCGGCACCCTGCGCGAGGGCATGGAGATCGGTCTCTGCAAGAAAGACGGCAGCGTGTCGCGCCAGAAAATCAAGGAACTCCACACTTTCGAGGGCATGGGCCGCAAGAAAGTCGAGGAGGTGGGGAGCGGCGACATATGCGCCATCGTCGGACTCGACAACTTCGAGATCGGCGACACCATCACGCTCTACGACCGCCCCGATCCGCTTCCCCGCATAGCTATCGACGAGCCGACAATGTCGATGACATTCACCATCAACGACAGTCCCTTCTTCGGCAAGGACGGCAAGTATGTCACCTCGCGCCACATACAGGAACGCCTCGACCGCGAGCTCGACAAAAACCTCGCCCTGCGCGTCGAGAAAGGTGAGCGCGAAGACATGTGGCGCGTATATGGCCGCGGCGTCCTTCATCTCTCCATCCTCATCGAGACCATGCGCCGCGAGGGCTACGAGCTGCAGGTCGGCCAGCCTCAGGTCATCATCAAGGAGATCGACGGCGTGAAGTGCGAGCCTGTCGAGGCCCTGAGCATCAATGTACCGGAGGAATACAGCTCGAAGGTGATCGACATGGTGACACGCCGCAAGGGCGACATCCTCTCGATGGAATCGCGCAACGACCGCATCGACATCGAGTTCCAGATCCCCTCAAGAGGCATTATCGGCCTGCGCAACAATGTGCTCACCGCCACCGCGGGAGAAGCCATCATGGCCCACCGTTTCCTTGAATACCAGCCCTGGAAAGGTGACATCGAGCGCCGCACCAACGGTTCGCTGATCGCCATGGAGGGAGGCACGGCCTACGCCTACGCCATCGACAAGCTTCAGGACCGCGGACGCTTCTTCATCTTCCCGCAGGAGGAGGTCTACATCGGTCAGGTAGTGGGCGAGAACGCCAAAGACCGCGACATCCCTGTCAACGTCACCAAATCGAAGAAGCTCACCAACATGCGTGCGTCGGGTGCCGACGACAAGGCCCGCATCGTGCCCCCGGTTGTCTTCTCACTCGAAGAGGCGCTCGAATACATCAAGGAAGATGAATACGTAGAGGTCACACCCAACCATCTCCGTCTTCGCAAGATAATACTCGACGAGAACGAGCGCAAGCGCGCCAGCCGCTCCTGACGCCGCTCCCGACGATACGAAAAATGAGACCGCCGCGACCCATCGGGCCGCGGCGGTCGCCGTTATCAGGGAATCTCGATTATTTATCCTGTTACTTGCGGATCATTCTGAAGCTTTCGGCTCTGCCGTCTGTGAGAAGCACGCAGACAATATACATGCCGCTGTCAAGTCCGGTAGTGTCGATGCTCTTTCCGGGGTGGCTGTATGCAGCGCACAGTGCGCCGGCAGTGGAGAAGATCTGTATCTCTTCGACAGCCTCCGGATTGCTGACAACTATCCGGTCGGTAAACGGATTCGGTGAGAGCGACAGTATTCCGTCGGCAGTCACACCCTCGATTCCGGAATCATCCTTATCTATCGTGTTGCTCAGTATCGCGGTTGACTCCACTCCGTCGTAGACCGCTGCGACAGCATATCTGTATGTGCCCTTGGCGAGTGAGCCGAAGCCCTTGTCGCGGAATGAAAGGGTCGTCGACGAACCGGCTTTTTCCCACTCTTCGGCTGAGGCCCCGTCGGCCAGTCGGTAGATGTTGTAGTTTGCGGCAGGGCGGGTGATGCGGCTCTGTGCGTCGAAGGCCGGCGCTTTCGACGAATCTCCAAGATTCTCTCCGTATGCGCGGAGCATTACATGAACCTTCTTGAAATTTGACATCGGGAACACTCCCCATTCGTAATTGTCGCCGGCATAGTAGCACTGACCCTCCTCGAAAGGATGCTCTTCTGATGGTTCCGTGATGCCGATGCCGAGGAAACCGTCGCAGCTGACCGCGATCATGAATCCGTCGGCCTCGACAGGATTGCCGATCACATGAGTGGTCCAGGCATTGTCGGTGAAATCGACATTGCGTGCCACATACAGGATATTCTTCACATCCGGATTGCCCTCCTCGTCAAGACCGAACACATAGACATTGAAGTTGCCGTGCCAGCCGTATTCGTCAGTAGTGTACCAGCTTATCTCCTTGATGCGGGCGCGGTTGTGGAATACCGACGCCACTATGACATTGCTCTGTCCGTGAGCCCAGCCGATATAGTCAGCCGGCACGCCGGAGTCGTGCGAGAATTCGGGCATAGGCTCATCCCACGATACGTTGGCCTCCGATTCAAGGTCGAGAGCCTTGACGTTGTGTACGCGAAGCATCTTGTCGGCAAGAGTATAGTCGGCGGTGACGTCCTTTTCAACCTCGATGTCGCCACCCTGCGGAATGAAGAAATCGCTTCTCACAAGGATACTGTATCCGTTGCCAGTGTCGCCGCATATGTCGCCGATCGAATATTTCCCGTCAGCATCGGTATAGGTCTGGAAATCATCATATCCATTGAGCGTGATTTTGACACCCTCCACAGGTTCGCCTGTCGTTTTCGATACGACAGTGCCCGACAGCGTATGACGCGGAAGCGCCGTCATTTCGATGCTGAAGTTCGCTTCCGAACCCTTGTCGAGCTGTCTGCTGTCGGATGTCAGCGCATAATATCCATGTTTCGAAACTTCAACGGCCACATTGCCGATGGCGACTGTCGGAAACTCAAAGTGGCCTGTCGCGTCGGTGACAGTAGAGAACTGAGTGCCGGCGATCTTCACCAGCGCTCCGGCTACGGCTCCGCTGTTGTCGCGGATTGTGCCGGTGACTTTTCCTGCTTCCGGTCTGATCATGTTGAAGCGAATCTCCGGATAGACAGCTGCAGTTGTCGGGTCTACGTTTTCGAGACCTCCCGATGTGAAGGCGGAGATATTGATCGATCTGAGAGTTTCCTTGTCTTCCGACTTGCGGATCATGAAATATTTGCCGTAGATGAACTCCTTGCCCATCTTCTTGCCCATTATCACGATGTTGCCGCCCTTGTAGTCATATGGCTTGTCAAACGGGATGACAAGATTTTTTGACCCGGACTCGAAGTAGATGGGGCCTTCGAAAACCTTTGTGAAAGAATCGGGGTCGTCAAACTCTCCGTCGGCGAAGTCCTGTCTCTTGCTTTCGGCGATGTAGAACGATACCGGCTCGCTGAAAAAGTCGCCGTCGAGATTCGAAGTGAATACCATGGAGTTTATCTCACCCTTGTCGATGCCTAATTCGTTGGCATAGTAGAGACTCTGCGACTGGCAGTCGACCGAATAGAAATTGACCGGATAGTACATTCCGGCGAGTCTGTCGCCGACAGTGCCTATCTCCGTCACAGTGTTTTTCTCGGGCAACACTATGGTGTGCAGCGGATAAGAAATGTTGTTGTCGGGTGTCCGGTCAGCATCGGATATGACCTCGGCTGCAAGATGATATGCTCCTGGTGCGCCGGGAGTCCAGCTGAAGGGCACCGACACGCTCCCTGCGGATTCAATCTCGATGCCGTCGACTGTGGCGATGACGGAGTTGTCGGCAGTGTTGAAAATCCTGACAGAATAGTCTGAAGCGGATTCCTGGCCTTTGTTCTCGATCTGTGCGAGAAAGGAGTATTCTGTACCGGCTGACAGAGATGTCGGGCCGGTGACAGTGGAGGCTTTGAGGTCTACCGGAGCCATGGTGCCGATAACCACATCATCGACAAGGATGCGCACCGGATTGAAGAAGGTGCTTCCCTCGATCTGACTGAACAGCAGACGCACGCGACATGTCTTTCCGGCATATTCGGGCAGAGGAACAGAGACCTGAGTGTATTCGAGAGTGGGCTCATGCTCATGTTCCCCTCCCGGCTCGATTGCATATACGTTATGCCATGTCAGGCCGCAGTCCTCGCTGACATAAACGTTGACCGACATAGTCTCTTTCTCGGCGGGGCCGTTGGCGGCAGATCCCATCATGTCGGTGTTGACAAGCTGATACCAGAACTTGAACTCGGGTTCATCTCCCATTTCGACATAGTGAGTCGTGAAACCCACACCACCGAGATTTTCATTCTCGCCGATGGTCTGGTAGAACGTGGTGCAATACCAAGCGCGGCTTGAGTCATGTCCGCCGTAGGCGGATACATTGGCCGAACCGTGCGAGAGATCCCAGCCTTCCGGCCCTCCCTGCTCGAAGTCTGAAACAGTAGCCGGTGACGCGTGCTTCTTTTACAGTGGCAGTCACATCGATTTTCACTGTCGGAAGCGTCGGGTCATTGGTGCGCAGGGTGACATGGCCTTCATAGTCACCTGCTTCCTGCCTTGACAGAGTGATCTTCACTGTGCCGTCCTGATATTCGTCAAGAACGAGCGGCAGCCCCTCGACCTGAAGCCCGTCGCTGCACTCTTCGAACGATACTTCAAGAGCAGCCTTGCCATCGTTGCTGAAGGTGTAGTCCGATTCAAGCAGCCCCGCGCGAGTGTCGGTAGAGCCCATGTCAAGTTCTGTGTTACCCTTGAAAACAGGTATGTCGCCGCTCGAGATCTTGAGATCATCGATCACAGTCGAGTTGCTCCCTGCCGGGGAGATGCTGTGGAAGCCCATATAATACGTTCCCGAGGTTTCAGGGGTGAAAGTGTATCCCTGCCAGCGCCAGTAGTCATTGTCATTTTCGATCTCCTCAAGTTTGAGAGTCATGGCGTCGGGAGTCTGGCCGCTTCCGATAAAAACCTCGAGCTTTTCCATCACATCCGAACCCGACACCGGCGGCATCATGGCGAAGAACTCTATAGAATACTCTTTGCCTGCCGTCAGACTGACCCCCGGGCTGAAGAGCCACGAGTCGTGCGCGGTCTCCTTGTTGCCGAGGATATATGCGTATTTGTATCCTGAAACACCGTTGAGCGGAGTGTCGCCTCGTCCTAACGTGCCGGCCGACCAGCAGTCGGAATCATGTCCGGGCGTTGATGTCGTTTTCCATCCGTCGGGGAGTCTTTGCTCGCCGTCGGCTACGCTCTCGAAATCCTCATAAAGGAATCCGTCGATGGTGATGACTCTGTCGGGCGTGCGTATGCCTCTGACATTCTTGACGGGCGTAAGAACCGTCGCTTCCGTGCCTTCGCCCAGAGCACTCGTGGCGAAGACCGCGCCCATGAACAGCGTGATCGCGCCGGCTGTCATCAGGTAGTAGGGTCGTTTCATATGGTTAACGTTTTTATTTTGACATGATATGTTTCATGCCTTCGGTTTGTTGAAAATTAAAATTAATGCATTAACTTTGCGCCGAAGTTAGGACTTTCCTGCTCTGTATGCAAGAATCCGGTTTATTACGGCGTGTCAATTCGTGAATAGACACTGTGGCGGGTCGTTTTTCGCCGTTTTGACACACTTGTCAGACTAAGACCCCTGCATTAATATTTGTGTGACGGGGTCTGAATAATTAGTTTAGGATATGAAAGGATTGTTTGCCTTATTGCTTTCGGCCATGATGTGCGTGCTTTCGTGCGGAGCCTCCGCAGATGGTTTCGAAGCGATGTACCGCCGCTACAGATCCGAGCCGATGCCCGCTCTCAAGCAGCTCGGACAGGAACTGCTGTCGCGCAGCAGCACTGACAGTGCGTTGGCTGTCTACACTATCATGTCCAACAGATACGAGTCGGATCACAGGCCTGAGGACCGGGTGTATGCCGTCGAGGCACGCAACAGTCTCGGAGTGCTCGCGTTTCTCAACTCCAACTACGCGGCGGCATATTCGCATTTTGTCACTGCCGTCGCAATGGACGGCCGGAAGGATGCGGCCGGCAACCTCAATCTTTCCGCCATATATCTTTATTACGGTGACCGGAAGAGGGCATACGAACTCTTGCGCCAGGTCTTTGACGAGGCTGTGGCCAAAGGTCATTACCAGTGGGCTTCCGCCGCCTTGATCAATATACTGACTTCAGATCTCGGCGAGAAGGTGGTTCCACGCGATTCGCTCGCGGATATGATACGCCGTTACAACTCTCGGGTTCCGAAGACCGACGACAATCCGGCATGGGAACTTGCCGCCGCCATGTCGCGTGCCTCGCTGTTCAGGATGAAAGGAAACTGGCAGGGTGCGGTGAGTGAGTACCGCAAATCATTGTGCGCCTCCGGAGCCATGCTGATTCCTGCCCGCAATGAATTTGCTTCTTATGTCGGCCTTGGAGAGGCATATCGTGACGCAGGCGTGACCGATTCCGCAGTCTTTTATCTGAAGAAGGCTGAGTCTCTTGCCCGCAGCCATGGTTATACGGAACTTCTGATAAGCGCTTACGCCGCGCTTGGCGATCTTTACGCCGGAGCGGGTGACCGTCGCAAGGCCGATGAATACAGATACAAGAAGCTTGAACTCAACGATTCAGTGTTCAATACCCGCGAATTCGGCAAAATCCACGATCTTGAGATGTTCCATCAGGCCGACAGGTTCGAGAAGCGCATAGCCGTCATGCAGGTCGAAGACAAGATGCGCATGCGGATACTCGTCACTGTCTCTGTGGCATTGCTTCTTGTCGTCGCGCTGTGTGCGTGGATCTTCATTCAGAACAGGAGTCTGAGACGCAAGAACCGCGATCTCTACGAGCGCAACATGGAGGCCATGAAAGCAGAGGAACGGCTGAACCGCGAGCTGCTGGCCGGAAAAGAAACGCCGCCCGACGTGCCGGATGAAGTGTCGGAAGATGAGCCGGAAGTGATCGCGGCCAAGTATTCAGGATCAGGGCTTACTGATGAGACTGGAAGAAAACTGGAGTCCCGCATACTCGAGGTCATGGCCGACGAGCGCGCTTTCTGCCGCGAGGGATTCACTATCAAGGATCTTGCGGATCTGTGCGGTTCAAACTCGAAATATGTGTCGCAGGTGCTCAACGAGCGGATGCAGTCCTCGTTCGCTCAGCTTCTTAACGAACGCCGTGTGTCGGTGGCCCGCAGACGCTTCGTCGATTTCGAGAACTACGGACACCTGACCATCGAGGCCATTGTCGCGGAACTCGGATTCCGCTCCCGCTCCACTT
>CAMWRV010000025.1 GCA_947176745.1 uncultured Muribaculaceae bacterium | reverse complement strand
AAGAGTAGGTAATCGCCACCTTGAAGGTCACGGAGAAATCCGTGACTTTTTTTTTTGACGGTACGGACGCGATTAATCGCGTCCCCCGCGTCTAACCGCGTCAAACCGCGCGTCAATCGAAATTTATTTGTTGGATTTTTCGCGGGGATTAGTTAATTTTGTAAATTCTATGAATATGCGCGTTTTGTGTGGATTCCTGCCGCGTTCTGTGCGGGCTTGATTCCTGCATGAGCGAGCCGTTGTCGAATTAATCATATCCTTGTGATGTTGACTCGAAAATATAATCTCATCAACAATGTGACCGGCTGGGTGGTCTTTGTCATTGCCCTTGTCACTTACTGGCTCACTCTTGAGCCTACCGCTTCCTATTGGGATTGCGGAGAGTTTATAATCCAGGCTGACAAGCTTGAGGTCGGTCATCCGCCGGGCAACCCCATCTTCATGCTGACCGCGCGGTTTTTCGCCAACTTCGCGCCCAACGCCACTCTTGTTCCCCTTATGGTGAATGCCATGAGCGGACTGCTGAGTGCATTGACAATACTGCTTCTCTTCTGGACCATCACTCACCTTACCCGGCGTTTGATAGTTCGAGACAGTCGCAAAAGCGAACTCCCCCTCTCGAAGATGCTTGTAATTTTCGGGTCGGGTGTTGTCGGCTCGCTCGCCTACTGCTGGAGCGACACATTCTGGTTCTCAGCCGTCGAGGGCGAGGTCTACGCGTTCTCTTCGTTCTGCACCGCACTCGTTTTCTGGCTTATTCTGAAATGGGAAAACAGGGCTGATGATCCATCGTCCGACAGGTATCTGATCCTGATTGCCTACATAATCGGCGTCAGCATCGCAGTCCATCTTCTCAACCTTCTCTGCATTCCCGCGATTGTGCTTGTGTTTGCCTACAGGAAGTGGAAAGACATGGATCTTGTCAAGTCGCTGCTCGCACTTGTCGTTTCATTTGCGATAATAGTGCTCGTGCTTTTCGGACTTGTGCCGGGATTCATAAAGATGGCCCAGCAGTTCGAACTTCTGTTTGTCAACGGATTCCACATGAGCTTCAACAGCGGAGCGCTTGCCTATGCGTTTACTGCCGCCGCGATATTCATCTGGGCGATCAAGGAGATCAAGGCGCAGCGGTCCACCCTGATGATAAAGATCTCGTTTTTCGCAGCCGTCCTCGTCAGCGGCATGCTCTTCCTCGGAAGCGGCTGGTGGCTCGGATGGGTATTGACGGCAATACTCGCATTCTTCCTCTTCACCGGCTATTTCAAGCGACTTCCCCTTCGCGCCCTCAATGTGATAATGTGGAGTATCGCGGTAATATTTGTCGGCTATTCGAGCTATGCGCTTATTCTGATACGTTCGAACGCAGATACTCCCATGAATCAGAACTCGCCCGACAATGTGTTCGATCTTGCCACATATCTTAACCGTGAGCAATATGGCGAGACTCCGCTTCTATATGGCGAGACACTGTATTCCGGCCAGCAGAAGAAACTTGTCTCAGTACTGACCGACACGGTCACATACACTGAAGATGGGATGCCAGTCATACTTCAGCAGCCCGTCTACACTTCGGTAGTAGAGCCGGGGAAGGCTATGTATGCAAAGGGTGTGGCAGGAGCCGAGACGCGTTCGGAATACGGTTTTCTCAACCAGGGCGAGCTTGCCTCCAACGCAAGCCTTGCAGCACGCGGAGGAGACTACTATGTGAAGCGCGACTACAAGCCCGAGATCAAACTTAATCCGGAGCTCAACATGATCTTTCCGCGCATCTACAGCAGAATGCACCGCTCCGCATATCAGAACTGGGTGCGCCTCGACACCATGCCAGGAAACCTGCATGAGATCTATGCCGTCGACGAGACCACGGGAGAGAAGATCCCGGAACTCGACCTGTCGGGAGAACCCTACTACAATCAGATGACGGGCACTGTGAACTATCCTCAGAAGATAGGCTACCGCCCGACATTCTCACAGAATCTGGCCTACTTCTTCAACTATCAGCTTATCCACATGTATATGCGTTACTTCATGTGGAACTTCGCCGGGCGTCAGAACGACCTGCTCAACCAGCAGGGAGAACTCGATGCCGGAAACTGGATCTCCGGAATACCTCTGCTCGACAACGCACGTCTCGGCGACCAGTCTCTTCTTCCCGACGATCTGGGCAAGAACAATCCGGGACACAACACGTTCTACATGCTGCCTCTTATACTCGGTCTGTTCGGACTGGTGTGGCAGGCATTCGCCGGCAAGCGGGGCGTGGAGCAGTTCTGGGTGGTGTTCTTCCTCTTCTTCATGACAGGCATCGCGATCGTGCTCTATCTCAACCAGCCGCCGTTGCAGCCCCGTGAGCGAGACTATGCATATGCAGGATCATTCTATGCGTTTGCCATATGGATCGGAATGGGTGTTGCCGCCCTGTGGCGACTCCTGATCAAGATCATGGGCACGACGCGCAAGTCAGACATGGCGGCGGTCATCGCCGTGGTCATCGGACTCGTGATACCGGTGCAGATGGTAAGCCAGACCTGGGACGACCATGACCGCAGTCGCCGCACCGCCGCGCGCGATTACGCAATCAACTATCTGGAGAGCCTTGAGCCGAACGCGATAGTCTTCTGCAACGGCGACAACGACACATTCCCTCTCTGGTATGCACAGGAAGTGGAGGGCGTGCGTCCGGATGTGAAGATCGTCAACCTCAGCTATCTCGCGTCTGACTGGTATGCCAACCAGATGCGCAAGCAGACATATACGGCAGAACCTATCCACTTCACGGCAAAGCCCGAAGACATAGCATACGGCAACATGGATGTGACTCTGCCCGGCACAGACCGCGCGCCCGCCGACCTGATGACAAGCCTCCGCTACGTATATGGAGGCGGAGGCCGCGACAACGACTACGGTTATCCGATGCTCCCGTCGGCGGTAGTCACGATACCCGTCGACAAGAAGGCAGTTGTGGCGCGCGGTCTTGTAGCCCCGCAGGACTCATCGGAAATCGTCAACGAGATAGTAATAGACCTCGCGTCGGCACCCTCTGTGAGAAGCAAGGGATATGTGAGCCTCAGCGAGCTGCTGATGCTCGACATCATCGCCACGAATGCAGCCGAAGGCTGGCCGAGACCGATCTACTGGTGCATGACAGTAGGAGATGAATATCACCTCGGACTGTCGGACTACATGCGCGGTGTCGGCATGACCCACCAGCTCGTGCCGACAATGCAGGAGGGGCTCCCGGCACGCACAGACCGCGCCTACGACGTCGTGACCCGCAAATACCTTTGGGGCGGGGCTGACAACAAGAAAGCTCCCTACTTCGACGAGACAGCGCGACGCATGCTCATATCGACTCGCACATCGATGCTCGACGTGGCCTCCGAGCTTCTGTATGAAGGCGATCTGATCCGAAGTGCCGGCGACACAGTGTCGGCGGCCGACAAATACCGCAAGGCAGTCGGAGTGACCGATCTGCTCATGGAGAAACTTCCGGAGAACACATGGCCGCTCAGCGTGTCGAACGCTCTGACCGTACCCGAGGTATACGGTCGTGCCGGAAAACGGCTCGGCGACGAGAAGCTTCTTGCCCGGTCGCGCGACCTTCTTGAGAAGACTATGACCCGCATGAGTCAGTATCTGGCCTACAACCGCGACATCATGACACGCTTCGGCAACGCTCCCATGACACTTGAGTCGCGAATGATCCCATATCAGTTCTATCGTTTCGCGGAGATGTATATGGAATATGGCGGCGACGCCCGCAAGGTAGAGGCCATAGTCGCCAAGACCGGCTACAAGCTCGACGATCTCCGTTCGCGCTACGACCAGCTCTATAACGGAGGAAGCCGGGACACCGCGACCGCGCAGTATTATACAGACTATACGGAAGACCAGCTTGTCAGCGAACTTGCCGATGCGGCAAAGACAGTCAACGAACTCGCCTCGATGAGCGCGGCGGAATATGCCGCGCAGCCGGCCGAGCACCGATATATCGACTCGATCTATTTCGAGGCATACCGCCAGTATGCCGGCGAGGTAGACAGCAAGACGCTCGACTCCGATCCCGAGATCGGAAAAGTCGATATGGAGCGCAGCCGCCGCCTCTATGAGGAATACAGCTCGCGCCACCCGCAGTAAAACGTTTTCGACGATTGATGAAAACCAACTGTATCGAACGTGCGTTCTTGAAGTTAGCAGGCCCCTGGATAGAGTCTCCTCCGAAATTCTTCCGCAAGACATTTCTGAGGGGAGTCTTCCGGATCCGGGAGAAAGACGGCCGTAAGACCGTCTACCTGACATTCGACGACGGCCCCATACCGGAATGCACGCCCTGGATACTCGACATGCTCGACCGATATGGAGTCAAGGCTACATTCTTCATGGTCGGCGACAATGTCAGGAAGTATCCGGAACTATATGCCGAGGTGCTTCGCCGCGGCCACAAGGCCGGCAACCACACGATGCATCACCTCGACGGGTCCCGTCAGCGGGCGCGGCGTTATATCCGCGACGTCGAGGAGGCCGCGAAGTATATCGACAGCGATCTGATGCGGCCTCCCCACGGATGGATGCGCTTCGGTCAGAAGGAGAATCTGAGTCGTCGCTACCGGATTGTCATGTACGACCTCGTGACGCGCGATTACAGCCGTTATGTCGATGCGGAGCATGTGTTCAGAAATGTCAGGCGCTACGCCCGCCCCGGATCGATCATTGTCTTTCACGACTCACTCAAGAGCCGTGAGAAACTTGAGACCGCACTGCCGCTCAGCATCGAGTGGCTGCTGGCCGAAGGATATGAGTTCCGTCTCGTGCCGGGCAAGGATCAGAACGATTCCGCCGTCAGCAAGAACGGCAAAGGCAATAAATAAAGGCGAAGACAGAAATAAGAGGAGCTTACGATGCTCCGCCACCGATAATACAGAACGATGAGCGAAGAGATACATATTGCAACTCACGATTCCACAGCAGTCAGCGAAGCATGCGTCACGTCAGATGCCGGTGCTTCCGCCGCGCCGCGCCGTGTGCTGGTGGTCGGAGCCGGAGGCTTTGTCGGCGGCTATCTGGTTGAGGAAGCGCTCCGCAGAGGTTACGAGGTCTGGGCAGGAGTGAGGTCCACCACGTCGAGGGCACGTCTTTCCGACAGCCGAATCAGGATAATAGAGTTTGATTTCGACGATCCATCGTCACTCTCCGGAGTGATGTCAGAGGCGTTGCCCGAAGGAAAATGGGATTACATAATCTACAACCTCGGTGCGACCAAAGTGACCCGCTATGCCGATTTCAACCGCATCAACCACGACTATCTGCGTGCGTTCACAGGCGCGCTTCATCAGTCTGGCAAAATTCCGGAAAAGCTTGTTTTCATAAGCAGCCTGTCGGTGCTCGGACCGCGCGACGAGCGTGGGGGCACTCCATATGACGAAAGCGAGATCCCCCTGCCCGATACCCGTTACGGAGCGTCGAAACTAAAAGCCGAACTGTGGCTCGCCACATCGGGAATACCCTATGTGATACTGCGTGCCACCGGGGTCTACGGGCCGTGGGACCGAGATTACTTTCTGATGATCGAATCGATCCGCAAAGGCTTCGACTTCGGTGTCGGATTCAGAAAGCAGACACTGACATTCATATACGCCGCTGATCTGGCGCGGGCCGCCCTCGATGCGGCCGAAAGGGCATCCGAAGGGGAGATATACAACATTTCCGAACCGAGATCCTACAGTCAGAAGGAATTCCGCAAGATCGTGATGTCGGCACTCGGGAGGCATCTTGTAGTGCCCCTAAGACTGCCTCTATGGACGGTAGGCGTCGTGTGCGCTGTAGCCGAAAAGATCGGATCGCTCAGAATGAAGCCTTCGACACTCAACCGCGACAAATTCAGGATACTCAGACGCAGAAACTGGAACTGTTCGACCGACAAGGCACTTCGTGATTTCGGCTTCAAGGCAGAGACTCCGCTAAAAGATGGCATAGAAAGAAGTATCATATGGTATCGCGAGGCCGGGTGGCTCAAATAGTCCGGTGCCATAAGATTCCTACTAACAGGTAAAACAATCGGGTATGGAGATGCAGGATTCCACAAGGACCACAACAGTGTGGCAGACAGAAAACGACATAGTTGTGCCGGTCACAGTGCAGGAGCATGTGACCGCCGAGACCTCCGTCGCCGGGAAAACCGTGAAGACGCCGACAGCCGTCCACAAGACGACAGTCAAGTCGTTCAAGGGAGTCCCGAAACTTCTCGCATATCCCTACACCGGCGAAGATGTGGTGGCCGCGACCACCGGCCCCTCAGCCGCCATCAATGCGACAGACAGCATAGCGGCCGACAGCGTCACGACAGCGAAGGCTCTTCCGGGCGAGAAAAAAGAGGGGATCATCCTTGTCAATCCCGCCAGCGAGCTTCTGGGCAAAGAGACCCATCTGCCCCATATACACTGGAGCCCGATGTCGTGGATCTATCTGGCTCTCGCACTGCTCTTCTGCGTTGTGGCCATAAAATTCAAGGGAAACTCGCGCTACATGAAAGCCCTGATGAGCGATCTGACAAGCACCCGCATCCGGCCGAACGCCTTCGACGACACAGTGCGCGAGACATCGCTGCTCGTACTGCTCAACATAATGTGGGTGGCATGCGCGGGCGTCATGCTCTGGAAAGCCCTGACACTGACAGCGGGCACTCTGGTACACGACAGCGCGGCGCTGCCCGATAATCCTGCGGCCGGAATCGCCATATGCTCAGGGGTTGCCGCAGTCTACCTCGCGGTGATGACCATGGCATACTGGGTGATCGGAAATGTCTTCGCCGACCGGCGCCAGACACAGATGTGGGTGAAAGGAGCCGCAGCGGCCTACGGTCTGGAGACGTTCCTCCTCTTCCCCCTCGCGCTGTTGATCCTGTCATATCCGGCGTGGAGCGGGACGATGCTCATTATATCGGGAATTGTATTCATTTTCGGAAAAATTGTTTTCCTTTACAAAGGATTCCGCATTTTTTTCACTCAAATTTCGTCGTGGTTGCTTTTTTTGTACTACCTTTGCAGTCTAGAAATCGTACCCCTAATATTGACCTACGTCGCCGCGTGGTCGGCCTGCATCCGGTGGATGTAAGACAGAGACGTTGTTAAAACTAAGGAAATAAATGAAAATCAAGAAGATACTTGTTTCTCAACCCAAACCCTCGGGAGATAAGTCTCCCTATTATGATATAGCTAAAAAATATGACGTGGAGATGGTGTTCCGGCCTTTTATCAAGACAGAAGGTCTGACTGCCAAGGAGTTCCGTCAGCAGAAGGTGAATCTTGCCGAATTCACCGGAGTCATATTCACTTCGCGTGCGGCAATCGACAACTTCTTCCGTCTCTGCGAAGAGACCAGAGTCAAGATCCCCGACACGATGCGTTACTTCTGCACGACAGAGTCTATCGCGCTCTATCTGCAGAAATACATAGTCTACCGCAAGCGCAAGATATCGTTTGGCGCGACCGGCAAACTCAACGACAGCACACTGCTCGCCGCCCTCGACAAGAACAACAAGGAGAAACTGCTATTCCCGGTTTCAGACGTTCATAAAGAGGATCTCTCCATTCTTGAGGCGCATCATCTCGATGTGACAAAGGCTATCATGTTCCGCACCGTCAGCAACGACTTCCAGCCCGGCGAGAACCTTGACTATGACGTTTTGCTCTTCTTCAGCCCGGCCGGTATCCAGTCGCTCAAGAAGAACTTCCCCGACTTCAAGCAGGACAAAGAGCACATCTATCTCGGAGCGTTCGGCCCGACAGCCGTAAAGGCCATCGAGGATGCCGATCTCAGGGTAGACATCGCCGCCCCATCGGCAGAGCACAAGTCGATGACCGGTGCTCTCGACGCTTTCCTCGCCAAGATGAAAGAGGAGGGGAAAGTGGGTCGCGGCTGACAGACAATACATAAGCGCCGCAGACTGCGGAGCCGACACCAGATATGGAAGCGACATGAAGAACGTCAACGACACAATGCTGAGCCGCCTGTATCTCAAAGACACGGCGTTTCAGGACCTGATGCAGAAGAGGATATTCAATATCCTGCTGATCGCCACTCCCTACGACGCCTTCATACTTGAGGAAGACGGGCGTGTGGAGGAGCAGGTCTACAACGAATATGTCGCCCTCAACCTCACCTCTGCGCCGCGTTTCACGAAAGTGGCCAACTACAGCGAGGCGTACGCCGAGCTTGCCGCCCGCCACTACGACCTTATCATCGCGATGCCCGGCGTGGACATCAGCGAGACATTCACCGAGGCAGTCAGGATGGACGAACTCTATCCTGACGTGCCTTTTGTCGTTCTCACACCCTTCAGCAACGAGGTGCGGCGCCGCATCGCCAACGAAGATCTCCGTGGAGTCGACTATGTCTTCTCATGGCTCGGCAACGTCGATCTTATCGTGGCCATCATCAAGCTTATCGAAGACAGGATGAACGCCGACCATGACCTGGGAGTGATCGGAATCCAGGCCATCCTCTTCGTCGAAGACTCGATCCGCTTCAACAGCTCGATACTGCCGTATCTCTTCAAGTTCCTGCTCAAGCAGTCGATGGTCTTCTCGACCGAGGCTCTCAACAAGCATGAGGCCATGCTCCGCATGCGCGGCCGCTGCAAGGTGCTTGTGGCCCGCGACTACGAAGAAGCCGCAGCTCTCATCGACAAGTATGGAGACAACATAATGGGACTCGTCACCGACGGCCGTTTTCCCCGCAACGGAGAAAAAGACCCCGATGCCGGGATGCTCCTTGCCGAATACCTGCACCGCCGGCGTCCATACGCTCCGGTCATCATGGAGAGCGCCGAGACCGAGAACCGTGCCCGAGCCGAGGCGGCCGGCTACGTGTTTATCGACAAAAACTCGAAGACCCTTCCGATCGACCTGCGCAAGGCCGTATCCTATATGTTCGGCTTCGGAGACTTCATCGTGAAATATCCGGGCAACGGCCGCGAGCTTATGCGCATAACCAGCCTGAAGGATCTGCAGCACAAGATATTCGAGATTCCCGACGATCTGCTGCACTATTACTGCAGCACCAACTGCATAAGCCGCTGGCTCTATTCACGAGCTCTCTTCCCGATAGCCGACTGCCTGCGCGACTTTGAGTTTATAGACATAGAAGACGCCCCGAAAGTCCGGCGTCTCGTATTCGAGTGCATAGTCCGTTACCGCCGCATGAAAAACCGCGGCGTTGTGGCCGACTTTCACAAGGAACTCTACGACGACTACAGCAACTTCGCCCGCATCGGCAAAGGCTCGATGGGAGGCAAAGGGCGCGGACTGGCATTCATAGACCAGATAATAAAGCGCAATCCGGTGTGCGACAACTTCGACGGAGTCCAGATCACCATTCCCCACACGCTTGTGGTCTGCACAGACATCTTCGATGACTTCATGGACCGCAACGACCTTTACGGCGTCGCCCTTTCCGATGCGCCCGACGAAGAGATACTGCGGCATTTCCTCGAGGCCGAGTTTCCGGCCGACGTGCGGTCCGATCTTCAGGCCTTCTTCGACGTGGTGAGGCGCCCGCTGGCGGTGCGCAGCTCGTCGCTGATCGAAGACTCCCACTACCAGCCCTTCGCCGGAATCTACAGCACCTACATGGTGCCCTACGGTGACGACCCTGAAGCGCGCGTCAACATGCTCTGCGACGCGGTCAAGGCCGTCTATGCCTCCGTCTTCTACAAAGACTCCAAGGCATACATGAACGCCACAAGCAACGTCATCGACCAGGAGAAGATGGCCGTAATACTTCAGGAAGTGGCCGGATCCGACCATGGCGGATTCTACTATCCGAACTTTTCAGGAGTAGGGCGGTCGCTCAATTACTATCCCGTCGGCGATGAGAAAAGCGAAGAGGGTGTGGTCGAGGTAGCGGCCGGACTCGGGTCATATATAGTCGACGGCGGCAAGGCACTCAGATTCTCTCCCGCGCATCCCGACAAGGTGCTTCAGACCTCGACACTCGAACTTGCGCTGCGCGACACCCAGACATCGCTCAACGCCCTGCCGCTCGGCACAGACCAGCGGCACTGCGTGCTCCAGCCCGAAGATACATTCAACATCAGCCGCGTTCCCGTGGCCGACGCATTCCGGACCGGAGCGTTGCGATACCTTGTATCGACATTCGACGTCAACGACCGCGTGATCCGTGACAACGAGACAGGACCGGGGCGCAAGGTGGTGACATTCGCCAACATCCTCAAGCATGGAGTGTTTCCTCTTGCCCGGATCACAGACTTCATGCTCCGCACCGGCCAATACGAGATGGGACGTCCCGTCGAGATCGAGTTTGCCGGCAACATATATCCGCGTCCCGACTCCGAGGGGCGCAAAGGCACAGTCTACTGGCTTCAGATCCGGCCCATAGTCGACCAGAAAGAGATGCTCGACGACTCGATCACCGAAGTCTCCGACGAAGAGGTGCTGATGCGTTCTGACGCCGCCCTCGGTCACGGCATGATGGACGGAGTCAGATATGCCGTCTATGTTAAGCCGGAAGCATTCGACACCCTCCGCACCCGCGACATAGCAGACGAGGTGGGAACTGTCAACGAGGAACTGAGCCGCGCCGGCGAGCCATATGTACTGATCGGTCCGGGCAGGTGGGGCACCTCCGACCCGTCGCTCGGCATACCGGTGCGCTGGGCACAGATCTCAGGCGCGAGAGTGATAGCCGAATGCGCGTTGCCCGGATTCCGCATCGAGCCTTCGCAGGGCACACACTTCTTCCAGAATCTCACATCATTCGGCACAGGATACTTCACAATCGACCCCAAAGGAGGCAACGGTCACATCGACCATGACTATATCGCTTCACTGCCGGTGGAAAGAGAGACCCGATATCTGAAAATAATATGTTTCAGCCAGCCTCTGACCATAGCCGTCAACGGTCGTAAGTCAAAGGGAGTGGTGTTCAAACCGGGAAAATAGCAGTGGCATTCTCAGCATGGAAAATATGGTTGCATCCTCAGGTGACCCGACGCGTCATGGAGGCACAGGAAGAGACGCTTGAAGCCGCCGGCGGCGAAAGCGCGGCATTGCGCCGCGAGGCCGAAGCCACAGCCGAAGCTCTTGCCGCCGCGCAAGAGCGGATCTCTCGCCTTGAGGGAGACAATGCCGCCGCCGCCCTGATCAATACGGAACTCGCCTCAAGGCGCGACACGCTGAGCGCCGAGCTTGCCGCCGCCCGCGCCGCCGCCGACAGACTGCGTGTCGAGCTTGAAGACCGCAAGGACACCGAGCAGCAGATACGTGAATTCGACGCTGTTCTCCGCCGCGCCGAAGAGATGAAGCGTCGCTACGAGATGCGCATAAGCCGGTTGCAGGGTGTGATCAGGGATATGAAAAAGGCTTCCGGAGAAAGAGATCCGGAAGCCGATGAGATAGCGGTGATCGATATGGGAGGCGGGCTGCCGAATGGCAAAACAGAAACAGTGCCGTTGCGGAAACGTCAGCCGGACGATAGCGTCCGGTCGGAATCCGACTGGCTCGAGAACCTGCCGGAGTGAGATTCTTCACATGTCGGTGTCAGATCAATTCGCCGTGCAGCGTGGCCGACGAAGCGTCGGTAATGCGGACACGGACGAAATCGCCCGTCTTGACAGAACCCTTCGGGAAGACCACAAACTTGTTCTGCGACGTGCGTCCGCAGAATTCCTCGGGGTTGCGCCTGGAGGGACCCTCTACCAGCACCTCGAACTCGCGGCCTATGTCGCGGCGGTTGCTTTCGAGCGAAAGCTCGTTCTGAAGCGCTATCATGCGGTTCAGACGGTCGATCTTCACCTCCTCGGGCACATTGTCTTTCATCTCGCGCGATGCGAGAGTGCCGGGACGCTCCGAATACTTGAACATGAAAGCCGAGTCGAACGCCGCCTCGCGCATGAGCGAGAGAGTCTGCCCGAAATCCTCTTCCGACTCATTATAGAAGCCTGTAAACATGTCGGTCGACAAGCCGGCGTCGGGGATAATGCGCCTTATTGCCGCCACGCGGTCGAGATACCATTCGCGAGTGTAGCGACGGTTCATGTTTCTGAGCACCGAATTCGAGCCGCTCTGCACGGGCAGATGGATGTGGCGCGCCAGATTAGGATGCGCAGCGATGACCTCAAGAGTCCTGTCGCTCATATCCTTCGGGTGAGAAGTGGTGAACCTGATGCGCATGTCGGGAGCTGCCTCCGCCACCATTGCGAGAAGATCGGGGAAGCCTACAGTCGCTCCCGAATCAGGATCGGTGTAGGAATAACTGTTGACATTCTGACCCAGCAGCGTCGCCTCGCGGAATCCCCGCTCCCTGAGATCGGCAAGTTCGCGCAGAATGCTCTGCGGCTCGCGCGAGCGTTCTCGTCCGCGGGTGTAAGGCACGATGCAGTAAGAGCAGAAATTGTTGCACCCTCTCATTATGGAAATGAATCCGCCCACGGCACCTGCGCCTCCGAGTCTGCGCGGCACGACATCACGGTATGTCTCCGACAGAGACAGGTCGATGTTGATTGCCGGCTGCCCCGTCTCTGCCGCCGCTACCAGAGCCGGCAGATCGAGATACGCGTCAGGTCCGGCCACAAGATCGACGCCATGTCGCTCGATGAGTTCGTTCTTCAGGCGTTCGGCCATGCAGCCGATGACACCGATTATGACATTTCTGCCCGACTTGCGTCTCATGGCGTTCCAGTAGGCGAGACGGGAATAGATCTTCTGTTCGGCGTTGTCGCGGATAGAACACGTGTTCAGAAGCACGGCTGCCGCCTCGCTGTCGGATTCCGTGGGTTCATAACCCGCGAGAGCCATCATGGCGGCCACGACCTCCGAATCAGCCACGTTCATCTGGCAGCCATAGGTCTCGATGCGCACTTTTTTGGATAATGTGCACTTTTTTCCGTTTTCCGGTAAAAAAAATGGTTCCATCGTTAGTTGGTATTGCATAAAATTATTAAATTTGTGCAAAATTACCATTTAAATCTAAACGTTACAAATGAGCATTCCATTTATTTCAGCAGAAGAGGCCGCCAGTGTGATAAAAAACGGCGATAATGTCGGCATGTCCGGCTTCACAGCCTCGGGAACGCCAAAAGTCGTAACGGTGGCTTTGGCCGAAAAGGCAAAGGCCCTCCATGAAAAAGGCGAACCTTTCAAAGTGAATCTCTACACCGGAGCCTCGACCAACGATCATGTAGACGGCGAGCTCTCGCGTGCCGAAGCCATCGGCGTCCGCGTGCCCTATCAGAGCCACAAGGACTGCCGCAAGCTTGTCAACGGCGACGGCATCCACTACTCCGACATCCATCTGAGCCATCTGTCGCAGGATCTGCGCTACGGTTTCTACGGCGACATCGACGTGGCCATTATCGAGGCGACCGAAATGAGTCCCAACGGCGAGGTTATCCTCGGTGCCGGACTCGGCATGGCGCCCACAGTGGCACAGCTGGCGAAGAAAGTCATCATCGAGTACAGCAGCTACTACCACAACTCGTTCCGCGGTTTCCACGACAACTACATACCTCTTGATCCACCGAACCGCCGCGAGATTCCTATCTATAAACCGAGCGACCGCATCGGCTCGCCGATCCTTAAGATAGATCCGAAAAAGATCATCGGTGTCGTGCCGTCGAACGCCTCAGAGAGCATCGCGCCCTTTACCGCACCCGACGAACTGACCTCGAAGATCGGTCAGAACATATGTGAATTCCTCGCTTCCGAGCTCCGCAACGGCAAGATCCCCAAAGAATTCCTGCCGATCCAGTCAGGCGTGGGCAACGTGGCCAACGCCGTGCTCTACGGTCTGGGCGAGAACCCCGAGATCCCGAGATTCGAGATGTACACCGAGGTTATCCAGGACGCCGTGATGACGCTCATGGAGGAAGGAAAATGCAAGTTTGCCTCGACATGCGCCCTGACATTCAGCGACGACGCGATGCTGCGCTTCATGGAGAACATCGATTTCTTCCGCGACAAAGTCGTGATGCGTCCGGGCGAGATCTCCAACCATCCGGAGATCGTGCGCCGACTCGGTCTTATCGCCATGAACACCGCACTCGAGGCCGACATCTTCGGTAATGTCAATTCGACACACGTGCTCGGCACCAAGATGATGAACGGCATCGGCGGCTCCGCCGACTTCAGCCGCAACGCATATCTGTCGATCTTCTCCTGCCCCTCTATCCAGAAAGGAGGCAAGATCTCGACCTTCGTGCCGATGGTGTCGCACCTCGACCACAGTGAGCACTCAGTCAAGATTCTCGCCACAGAGCAGGGTGTGGCCGACCTTCGCGGCAAGGATCCCCGTCAGCGTGCGGAGACTATCATCGAGAACTGCGTGCATCCGATGTACAAGGAACTCATGTGGGACTACCTCAAGCTCGCGGCGAAGAACGGCGGCGGACACACTCCGCACCACCTCC
Source organism: uncultured Muribaculaceae bacterium (assembly GCA_947176745.1). Lineage (GTDB taxonomy): Bacteria > Bacteroidota > Bacteroidia > Bacteroidales > Muribaculaceae > Lepagella. Next base: position 26,068 of record CAMWRV010000025.1, on the reverse strand, counting down.
CGGCGGCATTCGCTCTCCACGAGGCATTCATGGAGACAGGCGACATGCTCAACGCGGATTTCGCAAAATACGGAGAATAAACTATATCATGACCATACCGGAAGCCGCGGCCTTGAAACGGCCGCGGCTTTTTTAGGAAATCATTTTAAACTGGCTATATACAAGCTATATACAAGTTGTTGAGAACATGAGGACAACACGCAGACTGTCACCCTCGCCTGCAGGCGACATAACGATATTCAGGATAGAGAACGCCTCAGGGGCGTGGGTTGAGCTTTCGTCGCTCGGCGCCGGCATCATCGGCGTCGGAGTGCCTGACCGCCTCGGAGAGATCGCCAATGTGGCTCTCGCCTATGACGATCCGGCCGATTACGTATGCGACGGCCCTTGCCTCGGCAAATGCCCGGGGCGCTACGCCAACCGCATCGCCGGCGGCGAACTGACAGTGGCCGGACGCCGCTACATGCTGGCCGTCAACTGCGGTCCCAACCATCTTCACGGAGGACCGGCAGGATTCCACAACCGCATATGGGACTGCGCAGAGACCGGAGGAGGAGTAGAATTCACATACCTTTCGGCCGACGGCGAAGAGAATTATCCGGGTAACCTGCGCGTGAGGGCTGTCTACCGTTGGAGCGACGACAATACACTCACGCTTGAGTTTCATGCGGAGACCGACGCAGAGACCGTGATCAACATGACAAACCATGCATACTGGAATCTTCGCGGCGCCGACTCCGGAAGCGTGCTCGCGCACGAGATGCGTATGAAAGCGTCGCGATGGCTCGTGACAGATGAAACTCTTGTGCCGACAGGCGAACTCTCCGATGTAGGGGGCACACCGATGGACTTTCTGGCATTCAAGACACTCGGGCAGGATCTTCATGCGGATTTTCCCGCAGTGATCTTCGGCAAGGGATATGACAACTGCTGGGCGATAGACGGATGGCGACCGGGACTTATGAGCCGCAATGCCGTCGAACTTCGCGACAAAAGTAGCGGACGCACTCTGACCGTAGACTCCGACCAGCCGGGCGTGCAGGTCTACACCGCCAACTGGCTCAGCGACTCCCCGCGCAGGAAGGTCAGGAACTTTGAGGATTACGACGGAGTGGCGATCGAGATGCAGGGATTTCCCGACGCACCCAACCGCCCGGAGTTTCCGTCGCAGGCCCTCAGACCGGGAGAAGAATACCTCCGGACCATCATATTCAGGTTCGGCACATTCTGAGCGCAGACATGGAGAGAGAAGAAATCAGCATAGTCATTCCGGTGCGCGACCGGGAATCGCTCATCTGCCGCACGCTCGACAGTGTGGCGGCCCAGACGTGGCGTCCGCTTCACCTCATCGTGGTCGACAACAACTCCTCCGACGGATCGGAGCGTAAAGTCAGCGAATGGGCTGCGGCGCGGAGAAACGTCCCCGGACTGAGGGTGACACAGCTGCGGGAGACGCGTCCCGGAGCCTCCGCCGCCCGCAACCGCGGGCTTGAGGCCGTGACCGGCAGATATGTCATATTCTTCGACTCCGACGACGAGATGATGCCCTCCCTTGTGGAGCGGGCAATGGCTCATGCCGCCGGAGCCGACATAGTCTACTGGAAGGCGGAGCTTGTCAGCCTTGACGGACGGCGGTCGCAGAAGCCATTCCACACCGACGGTCTACTCCGGCGTCAGTTCTACAATTCCATGCTTGCAACGCAGGTATACATGGCCCGGGCCGACTTCATCAGGAGTATCGGAGGGTGGGAGGAACGGGCCGCAGTCTGGAACGACTGGGAACTCGGCGTGCGCATAGCCCTCGCCTCATCCCGCAGCGTCGCCGTGCCCGAAGTGCTCGTGCGGATACACGCACAGGCCGACTCCATCACCGGACGCCGCTTCCGCGACCGGAGAGGGGAGTGGGAGAAAACCATCGATATGGTCGGCAGCCGCATCGCCGGGCATCCGCAGCAACACCTCATGGAATCAATGCTCGACTACCGGCGCGTAATCCTCGCCGCGCATTACCGTCGGGAGGGAGACCGGGCGGGAGCTCGCAGTCTGCTCGCCGAGGCGCTCCGCCGCAAAGGACTATCCCTGCGTGAAAGGATAATGCTGCGCCTTATCTACAGATACACGGCCGCAGGAGGCCGCGGCGCATACTACTTCTGGAAATAACGTGCGAATGCGTTTTCTTAAGAGTGATTAACGCCAGTTTGCTTGTGTGATTGCGGAAAATTTTCTATATTTGCATGAAATTTTGAGACCCTGTCTGTCACGATGTAGGCCCGGATGCCGGCGTGAAGCCGATGAAAGGTGTAAATATCAGGACAACAGTAGTTTCCGGTTAGACTTGTAATAGAAATACCCATAATTTATTAAGAACATGGTAGATTATAAAAACTTAGGTCTTGTGAACACTAAAGAGATGTTCGCAAAGGCAGTTCATGGCGGCTACGCCATCCCCGCGTTCAACTTCAACAACATGGAGCAGCTTCAGGCCATCATCAAGGCCGCGTCCGACACCAAGTCGCCCGTTATTCTCCAGGTTTCGAAGGGTGCGCGCAACTACGCCAATCCCATCCTTCTCCGCTACATGGCACAGGGTGCCGTGGAGTATGCGAAATCTCTCGGCTGGGAGAAGCCCCAGATCGTTCTTCACCTCGACCACGGTGACTCGTTCGAGCTTTGCAAAGACTGCATCGACAACGGTTTCTCGTCAGTGATGATCGACGGCAGCCACCTCCCCTACGAGGAGAACGTGGCTCTCACAAAGCAGGTTTGCGACTACGCTCACAAATATGACGTGACAGTCGAGGGTGAGCTCGGCGTGCTCGCAGGTGTAGAGGATGAGGTATCGTCCGACCACCACACATACACCGATCCCGAGGAGGTAATCGACTTCGTGACCAAGACAGGCTGCGACAGCCTCGCCATCTCGATCGGCACATCGCACGGTGCATACAAGTTCACTCCCGAGCAGTGCACACGCGACCCGAAGACCGGCCGTCTCGTGCCTCCCCCTCTGGCATTCGACGTGCTTGAGGCAGTAGAGGCCAAGCTTCCCGACTTCCCCATCGTGCTCCACGGTTCATCTTCAGTTCCCCAGGAATATGTAGAGATCATCAACGCCAACGGCGGCAAGCTGCCCGACGCGATCGGCATTCCCGAGGAGGAGCTCCGCAAGGCAGCCAAGATGGACGTATGCAAGATCAACATCGACTCAGACAGCCGTCTCGCCATGACAGCCGCTGTGCGCAAGGTCTTCAACGACAAGCCGGGTGAGTTCGACCCCCGCAAATATCTCGGTCCGGCTCGCGACGAGATGGAGAAACTCTACAAGCACAAGATCGTGGCCGTTCTCGGCAGCGACGGCAAGGCAGAGTAATTTCCGTCCGGACAGAAAACAACAGATACGGCAAGGCCGGCGACATGATGTCGCCGGCCTTGCTCGTCATTTGCCGGTTCGTTCAGCCCGGTCAGGCTGCGCTCACGCGTGTCATTCGGAAAGAGTGTCGTTAAGAGCCTGAAGGCATTTCTCGACTTCCTTGTCGGTCTTGAAGAGGCGCTCCTTGCAGAATTTAAGGAGTTCGAGGGCGCGGGCCGTATAGGCGGCAAGCGAGTCGATGTCGCACTGGTTCGCCTCCATCTTTAGGAGAATCTCCTCGATTTCGGAAATCGCCTCCTTGTAGGATCCGGGTGTCTTGTCTGTCTGATTGATCATATGTTTTCAGGTTTATTTTCAATATAGGGTTTGCTGACGGAAATTATTTTGCCGCCGGCGAGCGTAGTCTCGATCACAGAGCCGGGTGGCACGTCGGCAGGATCAGTGACGGCATGGCCGTTGACGCGTGTGATGCTGTATCCGCGGCGCAGAGTGTTGTCAGGACTCAGCAGCCTCAGCATGTCGTCAAGACGGCGCAGCCGCTGTGTCTCGTTGCGGGTGGTGGCGGCGGCACTGTTCTGCACCCGTAGTGCGGCACGGTCAAGGCTGCCCCGGGCAGCGGCGATCCGGCCTGCGACATTGCTTCCGAGTCTGGAGGCATACTCTCCGAGCGCGAGGTGCTGGCGCATCACGCGTCCCTGTACAAGCGACGGCACGGACTGCGACAGCGAGGCGAGTTTCATCTTTTCCTGAAGGATAAAGTTGCGGGCATATGCCGGAATCTTCTGGCTCAGATTGTCGAGCCAGCGATGCTCTCCGGTCAGTGCGTTGTTGCCATAAGCGATGATACGGTTCATGCGATCGGTCAGATCTTCCCATGCCCCGCGCATCGAGTCGATTATGAAAGCGGCCACGGCAGTCGGGGTCTTGCATCGCACGCATGCGATCTCGTCGAGCACCGTGCGGTCGCGTTCATGGCCGATGCCGACAATTACAGGGAGCGGAAAGAGAGCCACGCGGCGAGCAAGCTCGTAATTGTCGAACCCGTTGAGATCGGTAGTCGATCCGCCGCCGCGCACGATCGCCACGGCGTCCCACATGTCGCGGGTCATCTCGACGCGGTCGAGAGCCGCCATGACCGTCGGCGCGGTGCGTTCACCCTGCATCACGGCGGGGAAGAGCAGGGTGTACATGGCAAATCCGCCGGGATTGTAAGCGAGCTGGTTGGTGAAGTCGCCGTATCCGGCGGCCCCCTCGGCCGATATTACGGCTATCCGCTGCAGGACGGGGGGAAGAGGTATCTGACGGTTGCGGCCGATGACGCCCTCGCGCGTGAGGCGATCGAGAATCTCGCGGCGCACGCGCTCCATGTCGCCGAGCGTGTAGGTGGGATCGATGTCGGATATGGTGAACGAGAGTCCGTAGATGCTGTGATGCGACGCCGAACCGCGCACGAGCACCTTCATGCCCGAAGCGATGTCGCGCCCCGTGGCGTCAAAGAACTTCCGGCGCAGCGCGGCAAGGGTGCCGCTCCAGATCATGGCTCTGATCTTGGCTCGGGTGGTGCCAGCGGCATCCTTCTCGACAAGCTCCATATAGCAGTGTCCGCCCGCCACGCGGAGGTCGGAGAACTCGGCCTGCACCCACACATTCTTCAGACCGAACTCCTTGTTGATGGCGTTGGTTATGAGCTGCTGGAACTGTGAGAGCGTCAGTCTGTCAGTCTGCATTGATCTCGCCGATTTGCACAAGTGCTCCGTTGACCGGATTGAACGTTGCGAACGAACGCGATTTCTTGTCGCTGAAAAGTGTGGGCTGCAGACCGAAGCGCACGCCGAACTGCGAGCATTCCACCTCATCGCTCCATAGAGTCCGGCCGGCAAGCGAGAGCGACATCTCGGCCGCTCCTGGGATGCAGTACATCACCGCGTCTTTAGGAAGTTTCTTCTCCTCGCCCTTGGCATCTACCGGAATTTCAGGTTCGCGTGTGACGCGGACGTCGACGTAGACAGGATCGCCGGAATAGTCATCGGCTGCCACGAAGCCCGCGAAATCCGACATGCGGAAAAGCACCGATCTGCCGTTCTCCGTGGGAGTGAAAGTGAAGGAGCGTGTGACGGTGCGCGATTCAGTCGCGCCCTTGAAAGCCGCAGTCATGGCCGCCTCCTGATGGGCGAGCGAAGCGAGCATCAGTTCGAGCTGTCGCCCGTCGGTCGGCATGGTCTCTGCGGTTCCTCTGGTCAGCGATATTCTGGCGTCGCGGATCTCCATCAGGCTCTCGGAGAGCATCTGCGCCTGTTTTGCCGAAGACTTCGAGGCGAGAAAATCCTCGTTGACATACTGTAGGTAGTCGCGCACGCCTGCCTCGGCATGCTCCTCGGTGCCGGCGGCAGGAGAGAACTGTTGCGGTGCCGGCGATTCACGGTTGATCGAAAGCAGCATGCCGTCGTCGGCAACGCAGACCGACGTCACCGCTCCCGGCTTGAGCTGCATCAGGTAACGGTTGTCGTTGTCGGCCGAACCGAACGGTATAGCCTTGACCGAAATGATCTCCCATTTCTCGGAGTCTTCTTTTACCACCCGGTCGGTACCGATATATTTCTGCGCGTACTGGTAATAAGGGCCTGCGTGGCTTACGGTCTGCCGTGCGGTGATCTCGAATCTCACCGAGGTCACCGGAAGCGAATAAACGAGACCGTACTCGTTGTGCTTGTCGGCTGTCAGGAGGCGTGTCTGCTGTGATCGGGCCGGAAGGCAGCATGCGAGAGCTGCGGCGGCGATGAGGTAACAGGATATAGCTTTCATATCGGACATTATTTGCGTGAAGAAAGAATCTGACTGATGGCCTTGCCGGTGTAGGCGGCAATGTCGGAGGCCGTAAGGCCGAACTCTCCGGTCTCTGCGGCGGCGAGATCCCCTGCGAGTCCGTGCACATAGACACCGATGGCCGCCGCGTATTCCGGATTATAGCCCTGGGCGAGAAAAGCCGTTATCACGCCGGTGAGGACGTCGCCCGCGCCGGCTGTGGCCATTCCCGGGTTTCCGGTCATGTTGAAGTAGACGCGTCCGGTGGGGCGCACCACGGCGGTATGATGCCCTTTGAGCACGATTATGATATTGTACTGGCGCGACATCTCTATGGCAGTGCGCAAGCGCTCCTCCGAAGATTTCTGCTCGCCGAACAGTCGGTCGAACTCTCCGATATGCGGAGTGATGATGGTTTTCGGAGGGAGAAGCGAGAGCATTGCCGGCCGCTGCGCGATGCAGTTGAGCGCGTCGGCGTCAAGCAGCAGCGGGGCGGTGCAGTTCTGCAGGAGCTGCTGCAGGGCGTTGGCCGTCGGCTCCTGGGTGCCAATGCCCGGGCCGGCCGCCACAGCCTGATGGTTATGGTGGATCTTCATCTCGGTGATGAAGTGCTCGTTGCGGTCAGGCTCGAACATGGCCTCGGGCACAGCGGTCTGAAGAATTCCGATGCCGCCGCGCGCGCCATGCACCGTCACAAGCCCTGCGCCGCTTTTGAGAGTGGCGCGGGCCGCCATGACCGCAGCTCCCATCATGCCTGTCGAGCCGGCGAAAAGCAATGCCGATCCGTAATCGCGTTTTCCGGTGAAAGGGAGTCTGCGGCGCAGCAGAGGCGCGATGTTTTTGGCATCTATCACAAAGAAATTTGTCGGCGTGTCTTTGATCTTCTCCTGGTCGAGATCGATGTCGAGGAGCTTCCACTCTCCGAGCACACTATGGTTCTCGGCGAAAAAGAAAGCGAGCCTCGGAAGCTGGAATGCGAGAGTCAGGTCGGCATGCACCACGTCGCGCGGGTTGACACTGCCCGAAGTCTCCCAGTTTCCCATCAGAGAAGTGTCGCCGTAAAGCCCCGAGGGAACATCGATCGACACTACATATGCACCTGATTCATTGATATATCTTGCCACAGCCACGAATCCTCCCTGCATCGGCTGGTTCAGGCCGGAGCCGAAGAGACCGTCGATCACGACATCGTTCTTGCCCAGGAACGGGGGGTTGAACGCGTGGGTTATCTCTGTGAAATCAACGCCTTCCATTGTCATGAGGCGTTTGCACTCCTCGTTGCAGTCGTGCGAGAGTTTGCCGGTTACGTTGAACAGGAATATCTCTACGCGCCGGTAGCCCTGCTCGATAAGCATCCGGGCCACGGCGAGAGCGTCGCCGCCGTTATTGCCCGGGCCGGCGATCACTACAATGCGCTGGCTCGGAAGAAAGCGCGATATGATTTCGCAGCTGACCAGAGTGGCGGCGCGTTCCATCAGCTCGATCGAGCTGATCTGTTGCGACTCGCAGGTCGCGTTGTCTATCTGTTGTATTCCCTGGGAATTGATAATTTTCATCGGAAGTCGGGTTATGCGGTGTCAGCCGGCGGCGGAATCCGTAGCCGTCGGCGGGGTCTTGAAATCAAGAGCGATTACAGTTTACAAATTTACTCAACAGTCGTGACTAATGCAAGAAAATCGGTGCAATTATAACGGAAGAGACGCCATTTGGCGTCTCTTCCGTTATAATTGCAGTAGTGCAGGGGTCATCATTTTTTTGTGCCGGCAGCGCGGGCTCTGGCACCACGACGTTTCAGCACGAGACGGCGGATCCAGATATAGTAACCGGTCAGCGGCAGCGATGCGCCTAAAAGAGCCGACAGGAACCATATTATCCGGGTCACGATGCCGAGGGGAGTTCCGGTGTGGAATGCGTATATCCAGCCTCTCAGCTTGTCGGCCCTTTCGGCCGACGCATAGAGGTTTGACGGCGTCAGGACTCCGTCGGCGGACTCGAAACTGTACTTGTCGGATGCACGCGCGTTGCCGAAATTGCCGAGACTTGCCGATGCTGTGCCGTTGCCGATTGTGATCTGCGGAGCCGAAGGGTATTTTGCTTCCATTTCGGCGAGAACATTGCCCCAGCAGGAGAAATCGATAGCCTCCGCTTCTCGGGAGTCCGCTCCGTGACGACCTCCGTTGCTGTCGCCGTTGCCGCGACCATCACGACCGTGGCGCCCTTCATGACCTTCGGGTCTATTGTTGCCATCGCCGTGGCGTCCGTCACGGACTTCGTTGCGTTCGCCGTCGTGACCTTTCCATCGATCTTCACCCCGTTTCCCGCTACGGGCATCTCCTTGTTTTTTGTCTGGGCGTCCGCTCCGTTCACCCGAAGCGGCAGCCCGGGTCTTGGGCTTGGGAGCATCCTCAGAGGTCTTTGCTGCAGTGGAGTTATCGGCAACAAGAGAGTCTGCGACAACCGATGCAACCGCAGCGGCAGCCGATGAATCTGAACTCTCCCTGTGGCGTCGGTAGCCTTCGCCGTCACCGCGGCGACCCTCGCCACGGCCACCCCGACCTTCGCGACCCTCGCCGCGGCCTTCACCACGACCTTCGCGGCCTTCATGACCTTCGCCACGACGTTCACGACCTTCCCGGCCATGTCGGCCTGTTTCTTCGGCGGCAGCATCACCGGCTTCGCGGGCGGGTGCGGATTTCTCTTCTGCGGCCGGAGCTGACTGCCCGTCGCTCTTTCGCTCGGGTTTGCGGTTCTCTCTTGCCACGCGGTCTGCGCCTTCACCTGCCGGAGCGGAAGCCTCGGCAAGTTGAATGGTCGGTTCGGCTACCGAATCGACGCTCACGCCGGCCTTCTCTCCTTTGCCGTCACCGCCGTGACGATTCCCTTTGGGAGCACCGTTGTCATTGCCGCCCATGTTGCGGGGTTTCATCTCGACTCCGAATATCGCGTAGAAACCCTTGCGATACCAGTCGAATGAATAGTTCAGACCTGTCAGAGCCATAGCGAGCACAAACAGCAGAACCCACATGCCGCCCCCGACGTGCAGAGTCTTCCAGAAGAAAGGCCAGCCTTTCGAGACGGAAACACGCAGACTTTTCCAGAAGCCCTTGCGTGCTATCGGAGTCCATATCACTATGCCTGTGATGAGAGCGAGAATGAATATGATTGTCGATATTCCGACGAGCAGCTTGCCAGTCTTTATGCCGTCGCCCTTGGGATTTGCGCTGTCGCACAGCCAGCGGTGCAGCTTGAACATTGTCGAGAAGAAAGGAAGTCGCTCATACTTGCCGGTGATCTGACCGGTGTACTGGTTGACAAAGAGCGATGCCCTGCGCGGCTTTGAGAGATTGACCTGCCAGCATCTGTTCTTGTCGGGAAAAACGGTCACGCCCGTAATGCTGACAGAGTCGGGGAGAGTGGCGGCGACTCCTTTCATGACATCGGCCATGGGGAGAGTCTCTCCGGAATGGTCTCCGGTGTAATAAACGTCATGCCTTGCGGAGCGGGTGATCTCCTGCTCGAAAATGAGCATAGCTCCCGAGAAGCATATCAGGGTGATGAAAATGCCGAAGGGCACGGTCATCCATAAGTGGATCTTGCGGAAGAATTTCATGATTCAGTTATCGTCAGTTCTAACAATTTAGTGAGATGGGGTCTTATTTAGATGAGACCTTTATTGCAGAGGCATGCCTCCGGCATCTTTGTTGACTGAAGTCAACAAGCCAAAGGCATGACCCTGCAATTAGAGATATGTTGATGATTATTTGCCGAGAGGCTTCATGTAACCGAAACCGGTGATGTCAGAAGCACCTTTGACGGTGATTCCCTTGGTGGCCACAGCGGTTGTAGTGTCGATTCTGTAGATGGCGGCGTCGCCGTCAGTGACGTTGACGGGGATGTAGACAGAGCCGTTGGCAGCGAAAATAGTCTTGCCGATCGACGATACAGTCGAGGGGAGACCTGTAACCATCTGCACCTTGCCGGTCTTCGAGTTGAAGATGGCGAGACCGGTAGCGTTGAGCGTTGCGCCCGGAGCGATGGCCTTGTCATACATCATCAGCAGGAAAGCATCGCCCGAAGCATACCAGCATCTCATGAACGAAAGGCCGCCTGTCTGCGACTCGATGTCGAAATAATAGTCGGGATCGAACTGAGTCTCACCTTTTTTGATGCGGCACACACCGGCCTTGCGGTCGGTTGACTGGCGACTGTCAGCCATGCTTTTTGCATAGGAGGGAGAGAAGACATAGATGTCGCCGTTTTCGTCAGCCCATACGGTCTGATAGTACTGCGAGCGGAAACGTCCGGCGGGATAAGAGATCTTGTCGGTATACGCGAGCACAGGATTCTCGAGATTGATGTTGTCGTAGATAGCGACCCAGCATCCGTTGGCGTGAACGGTTCCGCTGATCTCGCCTGCGGAGTAGCTGCCGCCACCCGAGCCGCCGCTGCTTTCCTTGATAAGATCCTGATACTCCTTGACCCACTTGCCGCCGTCGACATGCGTGCCATAAGAGCTGAAGCCCATCGGCACAAGGCCGGCGTAGAGTTTCGAGCCGCTCTGCTCGAGACCGGCCAAAGTCACATACTCGCCGTTTCCGAGATAGTTCTCGAGCGAACCGTTCTCAAGAGTTCCGGTGAATCGCACGGTGTTTTCCGCGGGAAGGTCGATCTGAGTGTAAGAGAGCACCTGGGGAGTGCCGATTCCCTCGACGGGAGTGCCGGCGGTAGCTGCTGTCGAGATCACGTAGTCGTTATATGTTCCGTAGGCCGAGAAGCGGTTGATCGACAGGATCTTCGGTCTCTGCTTCATTGTCTCGTCATCCTGCATGATGTAGGAGCGTGTGCCTCCGTCGTTTCCCTGATTGTAGGTCAGGCCGGTGAGATACTGGTTGCCGTTGAAGACCCACTGTGTGGCGCCGTCATTGTAGAGGCCGTTGGCTTCAGAGGGCACGATCTCGCCTTCGTCGAGAGTGTCGGAAGTGTAGAGCACGTAGGTCGAGGTGCCGCTGCCGCTGAGAGTCGTGGCTATCACGAACTTACCGCCTGTGAGGTCGGTCTGGTTTCCGTTGCCGGGCTCGGAAGAGTCCTTGTCGCAGCTTACGAGACCTGCGGCGGGAATGACCGCCGCCATGAGCATGTGTAGAAAATGTCTGTTCATATATTTATTGGGTTTATTGGTTTCTATTTATTAGGTTTATTGGTTTCAGTTTCCGAAATAGACGCGGAACTTCGCGTAGAATCCACGTCCGGCCTTCTGGAGCATGAAGTTGTCGTATAGACGGGCGTCGGTCAGGTTCTTGCATTCGAGCGACACGTTGTAGCGTCCGCGCTGTATGCTGTAGGAGATCATGACGTTGTGCGAGAGCTGAGTGGGCACGTCGAAGTCGGAGGCATTGCTGCCGAATCCCGTGGTGTAGTAGCAGAACGAGTGGGTGTACTGCATGTCGTAGGTCAGCGTCAGAGTGTTGCCCTTGCCGCCAAGACCGATCCAGTAGAAATTGGCGTCGGCGTCGGCGAACTGGTAGGGGAGGTTCGATATGCGCTTCTTGTAGCCGAGGTTCGCGCCGGTGGTGTTCATGCCTGTCTTCATGTTGTCGACCACGTTCATCCTTGTGAAGTTGCCGCCGAGGCTGAACCATGTCGAGAAGTTATATCGAGCCGACAGAGAGAAGCCGTTGGTGAGCACCTTGCCGTAGTTGACGTAAGTGGCGTTGAAAAGGCCGCCGCTTATCGCCTGAAGATTGCGTTTGATGTAATCGCGGGTGTCGCGGAAGATATAACCGGCCTCGGCATAGACCGAATGCAGACCGAACGACTTGTTCCAGCTCAGGTTGAGGTTGAGGTTGTAGCTCGATTCCGGCTTGAGCGAGATGTCGCCCTCCTCCATGTCCTCGTCGCCGAACATCTCATCGACCGTCGGGAGTCTGTAGGCCTTCTCGAACGATGCTTTCAACTGGAATCCCATCGGCATGAACCATGTGGCGGCGGCTCCGTAGCCGAGATAGTTGTCCTTGCGGTGTACGCGGTTGTATGAAGTGGCGTTGGCGTCGGTGGCCTGCGCTCCCGATACATACTGGTAATATTCCTTTCCGAACACCGAGAAGTTGACCTGTTCTACCGGCATGAAGCGGTAAGAGGCGCCGAATACGTTTTTCGAAGTCACCTTAGAGAATTCATCTTCCGATCCGTTGAGCAGATCCTCGTTGTGGCGGTTGAATGTGTTGAACACGTCGTTGACGGTGAACAGGTGCTTCTGGCCGAGTCGGTAGAGACCGGTGAGGTTGGCGCTCCAGTTGTTGTTGTTGGCACGCGAGAGCTGATAAGACTGCTCGCCGTTGCCGTCGGGCACGCGGTCGCCGAACCAGTTGTAGTGCCATGCCGCGGTGTCGACATTGTTGGTTATGTCGTGATTGTAAGCGGCGTTGAAAGTCACGTCGAGACCGTCGACTGCGAGATTGCGCTTCACATATTCGATCGAGCCGGAGAGTGTGTGTCCGTGGCGGTGCTTCTGACCGAACACTATGTTCTGGCGCACGCCGGTCTGTATCTCCTTGTACATGTGCGAGTATGTGAATCCGCCCATCAGCCTGTCGGCCCATTTCTTGTCGACTACGCCGACTTTCGCCACGACCGCTTCATTGTGGTATGTATCGTGGAAACGGCGCACGTGGTGGTATTCCTCGGTGTCGATGTAGTTCCCCTCAAGATTCTCGACCGGAGTGTCGATCCAGTAGTTGTTGTCCGAATAATTGGCGAACGCGTTGACTTCATACTTGAAGCCGTTGGAAAGAGTCTGGCCGAAATTCACATATCCCCGGTGGGTGTTGAACGATCCGTAGCTGTAAGATGCGTCGAGAAACCAGGCGCGTTTCCTCTTGTTGGTTACGATGTTGATGACACCTCCGATGGCGTCGGCTCCGAAGCCGATAGGCACGACTCCGCGGTAGACCTCGATGCGGTCGGCGAAGTTCACCGGAATATTGCTGAGACTCATCGAATTGCCTCCTCCTTCCTGAGGGACACCGTCGATAAACACCTTGATGTGCTTGTCGGTGAAACCGTCCATCGAAAGCGCGGTCTCCGAACCGACGCCTCCGCTCTCGCGGATTTTCATTCCGGGAGCCTTCTGCAGAGCGTCGGTCAGCGACTTGGTTGTATTGACAAGTTCCTTGGTGTCGATTCCGATGGCATTGAATGCCGAGTTTTTAAGTTTGCTCACAGTGCTGCCCACCACGATCACCTCGCCCAGTTCTCCGGCAGGACGAAGTTTTATGGTCAGATTCGAGCGCTCTCCTTTTTTTATCGTGATCGGTTTTTCCTGCTTTTCGAATCCTACGGAAGAGATGACAATGGTGTATTTTCCCTCGGGAGCGGAGAGACGGAAAATTCCCTTTTCATCAGTGAGAGTGGCGATGTCAGTTCCCTTAAGATAGACATTGACGAAATCGAGAGCCTCCCCTTCCGATGACAGTACTTTCCCAGAAACCATGGCCTTTTCGGGATTTCTTGATTTGCCCGACGCATGGCGCGGAGGTGCACCTGCTGCCGAAGCGGAGGTGCCGACGAAAGAAATGGCCAGGGCGGTTGCCATAGCCAGAATAAGACCGAATGAGGTTGAAATGCGTATATTATGTGTCATGGGCTATATCCGTTCTGAAATGCAATGCAAAATTACTGCTTGCAATTTGATTGGACAATCGCCTATGATAGGTAATTTTCATACAGCGCCGCATTGCGGTGTGTCAGTTATGTTATGTGAACGACTTGTAGGTGGTGGTGAATGTAACGATAAAGAACCCCGGACTCGGTTAGACGCCGGGTCAATACCTAAATATGGTTAAACTCACTCCCGGTAGTAGATTCTCTTTACGCGGGGCGATACGGAGGTGAGAACCTCGTAGGGAATTGTGTCGAGCACATCGGCGAGACGCTGCAGCGGAGCGTTGCGTCCGAATATCTCGACCGGATCTCCGACCTTGCAGTCAATGTCGGTGACATCGATCATGCAGGCGTCCATGCATATGTTGCCGACTGTCGGGGCCTCTTTGCCGTTTACTGACACTGACACGGCTCCACGGCCGAAGTGTCGGTTCATGCCGTCGGCATATCCGATGGGAATCGTGGCAATGCGCGACCGTCGCGTCAGAACTCCCCGGCGGCCATAGCCGATTGTTTCGCCTGCTTCCCACTCTCGAATGGATGTTATGACAGTGCGCAGAGAAGAAACGACGGCAAGCGGTCTCTCCATTTCGGGAGGGAGAGTGTTAGCGCCGTAAAGGCCGATGCCGAGGCGCGCCATGTCGTAATGATGGTCCGGGTAGCGGAGTATTCCCGCCGTGTTGAGCACATGGCGCAGTATCGGGGTGGCCGAGCGCGACAGCATGTAATCCGTGTAGCGGGCGAACCGTTCGAGCTGCAGCTCCGTGTAGTCGTCCATGTCGGGGCAGTCGGAAGTGGCCAGATGCGAGAAGACTGATTTCGCCGTTACCTCGGCCGAGGTCTCCAGTGTGTCCATGAGTTGCGGGAGCTCCTCCTCGACGAAGCCCATACGGTGCATTCCGGTGTCGAGTTTGATGTGGACCGGATAACCGGAGATTTCGTTCTTGCGAGCCTCGCGGATCACGTCGTGCAGCATCTCGAACGAATAAATCTCAGGTTCGAGACTGTAGGCGAACATCGACCTGTAATTGGCGATTTTCGGGTTCATCACCATTATAGGCATCGTTATGCCTTTCTGCCGGAGCTCGATTCCCTCGTCGATTACCGCCACGGCAAGATATGCCGCTCCGCAGTCCTGCAGGGTTTTGGCGATCTCATAGCTTCCGGCACCATAGCCCGAGGCCTTTACCATGCACACTATGCCTGTTCCTGCCGGAAGGTGTCGCCTGAAGTAATTGTAATTCTCCACCAGAGCGTCGAGATTGACCTCAAGCACGGTCTCGTGCTTGCGTGTCTCAAGCAGTTCGGCCACGCTGTCGAAATTGAATTCGGGCGAGCCCTTGAGCAGAATGGCCTCGTCGGCGAAATCCGACGGAGAGAGCGAGTCGAGAAGTGAGGCGGTGTCGGGATAGAAGGATGCTTCCTCTCCGAACAACTCCCTGTGGGCCGATATCGAGGGGCCTACGCCGATCAGACGCGAGATTCCGGCTGAGCGGGTGAGCGAGGCGATGTTGGCATAGAGAGTGTCAGTGTCGGCCGATTCGTGGTGAATATCGCTCAGAATAAGGGTAGCCGTCTGGTTGGGAGTCTTGCGCCGGCGCATGAAGTCGAGAGCCGGACGCAGCGAAGAGAAATCGGAAGTATATGAGTCATGGATGACACTGCATCCGTTCACGCCCTCCGATACGTTGAGGCGGGTGCCGATCTTGTGAAGATGTCTGAATCTTTCGGCTATTACGTCATGAGGTATGCCGGAGAGGAGCATGAACGCAAGCGCGTTGGCGGCGTTCTCAAGGTCGGCGTCGTTTTCAAGCGGAGCGAAGAACAAACCGTGTTCTCCCGAATATGAATATGAGATCTCCATGCCGTCGTCAGATTTTTTTGAGGATATCAGGATGTCTGCATCCTTGTCAGACAGCGACCATGTAAGAGTCTTCGCGCAGGGTGCGGTCTCGGCCACCGCGTTTCTGATAAGCGAGTTGTCGAGTCGGAAGATGACCGTGCCGGTCCGGGGAGTGGCGGCAAGCAGTGCTTTTTCCGTCGCTTTGGCGGCATCAGAGGTGAAGCCTTCAGAATGAGCCTCGCCGATATTGGTGATTATGACAGTGTCGGGACTGATGCAGGCTGCAAGCGCTGCCATTTCGCCGGGGCGCGATATACCGGCCTCGATGATTCCGAGCCGTGTCGAGGGGTCAAGTTCCCACATCGACAGCGGAACTCCGGTCTGCGAGTTGTAGCTTCGTGGAGAACGGGATATGTCTGACAGGGGCTCCATGAGCTGGAATATCCACTCCTTGAGAGTTGTCTTTCCCCTGCTTCCTGTTATGGCGAGAATATGCCCGCTGAATTCAGACCTTCGGGCCGCGACTTTCTGTAGGGCTGCCACCGTGTCGGGAACGGTCAGAAATATAGCGTCGTCGGCGTCTCGCATTCCGTCGGGAATACGGTTGACAACAAAGCATCGGACGCCACGCGCATACAGGCCGGCGATGTAACGGTGTCCGTCGTTCCCTTTTGTCGGTATGGCGAAAAAGAGGGTGTCGGGAGCTGACTCAAGCGAGCGTGAGTCAGTGAGAAGATGTCGTATTGTCCTGTTTTCGTCGGCTGAACTGTCAAGGCCGAGAGACGAGGCTATATCTCTGATCGAAAGCTTCATTTTTTGAGGGATGGGGGTGTATGTGTGTCCGGGCGCCTGTCGTTGCAGTCGCAAATTGGGTTCAAAATTAGAAAGAATCCTAAAGATATGCAAGAAAGAAGATGCAAAGGTCTGTAAAAAACATAGGCGCATCACTGCGCCTATGTTTTCCGATACCTCCCGAAATCCTTCGTGAGAATACCGTGGGTCCTAATTCTAATTAAACTATTAATCCATAACTTTACTAATGCAACAATAAATTGTCAATGAAACGATATATGCGATATACTTTCTGCTTGCGAAAGATGACCCTTGCAATCATCTTTCCAGTGCTCCTAACAACGTCCGCCCGGACATTGCTTCAGACGTTGCAAAATTAGCTCTTTCTCGCGAGACAACAAAAAAAATATGTCCAATTTTTAACAATTAAAACAAACTGATTTGTTAAAATTGTTAAAAATTGGACTTACAGGTATATGTTTGGTTAAATTGGAATAATAATTTTGCTTTCGATAGTTCCGTCAAGCTTGCTTTCGGCAGCCGGTGTTGTATTCCTCGACAGCGTCGGCCAGCCAGGGAATGCTGCGGTCGATGTCGAGTGAACGCTCGATCGCAACCGGCACGACTGAAATCATGCCGTGTGCGAGAGCCCATTCGTCGGTCGTCTCGTTTTCCGGCTCAAGATTGACATATTTTCCGGTGAGCCAGTAGAATTTGTGTCCCGACGGATCGGTATACTCCTTGTACTCGTCGTTCCACAGGCCGCGGCAGGGTGTGCATACGCGCATCTTTTCAGGGACACCGTCAATGTCGGGCACGTTGACATTGAGCGCGATGTCGCGTGGGAGGCCGTTTCGGAGAGTCGCGGCGGCCAGCACATCGATGGCGCGCAGACACGGAGTGAAGTCCGCGTCGGCCGAGTGGTCGGTAAGCGAGAAGCCTATTGATGGGATTCCGAACGCCGCGCCCTCCATCGCCGCGCCCATAGTGCCTGAATATAGCACATTGATGGCCGAGTTCGAACCGTGGTTTATTCCTGTCACGACCAGGTCGGGACGGCGGTCGAGAATATGGTGCATCGCAAGCTTGATGCAGTCGACCGGGCTGCCCGAGACATGATACATGCGGGCGCCGTTGTAATCGGGTATACGGGTGATGCGCAGCGGGGAGTTGACAGTAATTGCCATCGACTGTCCCGACTGCGGGTGAAGCGGGCACACTGCCACTACATCGCCGATCATGGTGAGGCGGTCGATCAGTGCATGGACGCCGTTGGCCATGTATGAGTCGTCGTTGCTTACGAGAATAAGAGGTCTTTTCATATGCTGTATGATTGTTTTCGAGTATGGTTGGCAGATCAGGGGAGCAGAGTTTTCCTGCGGAGCAGATAACGCGACACTACCGCGTATCGGTTTGCACCGGGAAGCCGGCGCAGAGAGTCTGCGGCGGGATGCGAGGTGTAATCCTTCTTCATGCGGCGGAAATCGCGGTGCGCCTTCAATATGGCGCGCGCATTGGCGAAGTCGCGCTTCAGCAGGAACATTCCGAACGCCAGCGTGTCGGCAAGCCGACGTATGAACAGCACTTTTTTTCCTCGGCGTCGGGGCAGGTTCTTATGCAGAAGCAGAAGGTTGTTGCGGAAGTTGAGATATGTCTTTGTCGGGTTGCCCTGATTTAGCGACGCTCCTCCGACATGGTAGACCACTGAGTCCGAGATGGCACACACGCGCTTCCCGGCACTGTGGACCCGGCAGCAGAGGTCGATTTCCTCCATATGGGCGAAAAAGCGCGGGTCGAGTCCTCCGAGCTTCATGTACAGATCGCGCGGCATTGTGAGGCATGCGCCCGAAGCCCATGCCACGTCTGCGGGCGGCCCGTCATACTGTCCGCGGTCTTTCTCGATAGCGTCGAAGAGGCGTCCGCGGCAGTATGGGTAGCCGAGCGCGTCGAGGTATCCTCCGGCGGCTCCGGCATACTCGAAGCTTGACTTGTCGCGGAAACTGAGAATTTTAGGCTGTACGGCTCCGACATCGGGGTTGCTCTCAAGAAATGAAAGAATCGGCTGCCACCAGTTCTCCGTCACCTCTACGTCGGAATTCAGAAGGGTCACATACTCATATTCCGACGCCTTGACGGCGCGGTTGTAGCCTTCGGCAAAACCGTAGTTACGGTCGAGCGTGATGATGCGGACTTCAGGGTGCGCCTCGCGCAGCCATTCTACAGAGCCATCGTCCGAGCCGTTGTCGGCCACTATCAGGTCGGCCAAGTCAGAGACGGTGAACCGCGAGGCGGCGGGTATGAACTGACGGAGCAGCCCGAGGCCGTTCCAGTTCAGTATTATGACACCGAGCTTTTTCATGAGTGTACTACTGGTTTGTCGAAAGGTTTGATTCGGATATTGTCACAGACGACACGGTGTTGATCATGTCCGGGTCGAACGGAGCCTCGATGCGTATGTAATTGTCTGTGAATCCGTGCATGATGCGTCCGCCATGCGAGGGAGACTCCCAGAGCACCGGTGCCGTGCGACCTATATACGACCTGACGAAGTCATGATGCTTACGCTCCGAGATCTCCATGAGCTCGGCGGTGCGACGGTGTTTCTCCTCCTGACTCACGGCATGACCGATCATGAGAGCCTTTGTGCCGGGACGTTCGGAATAGGGGAACACGTGGAGGCGGGTCACCGGAAGCGACGCTATGAAATCGCGGCCGATGAGCCATTCTTCTTCAGTCTCGCCTCTTGCGCCGGCAATGACGTCGACGCCGATGAATGCATCGGGAATCAGCCGGCGGATCAATTCGATGCGCGACCGGAAAAGCGAAGTGTCGTAGCGTCGGTTCATCATCCGGAGCACGGCATCCGATCCCGATTGCAGCGGTATATGGAAATGGGGCATGAAGGCCCGGGATTCTCCTGCTATCCATTGCAGAATCTCCTCGGAAAGGAGGTTGGGCTCGATAGACGATATGCGGTATCGCTCGATTCCGCCCACAGAGTCAAGTTCGCGGAGCAAGTCAATGAGACTCTCGCCGGTGTCGCGTCCGAAATCGCCGATGTTGACACCGGTGATCACGATTTCTCGTCCCCCCTCGTCGGCCACCCTGCGCGCAATGTCGGTGATTCCGGCTATGCTTCCGGAGCGGGAACGACCCCGGGCGAAAGGAATGGTGCAGTATGTGCAGAAATAATCGCATCCGTCCTGCACCTTGAGGAAATAGCGGGTGCGGTCACCACGTTCGCACGAAGGCATGAACTCGCGGATCTCGAGCGCGGGAGTGGTGGCCACCTGCTGCACGCGTGTTTCCAGCCAGCGGTCGAGATACTGGGCGATACGCAGTTTCTCGTTCGAACCAAGCACGACCGATACGCCTGGCATTGCGGCGATCTGGTCCGGTTTGAGCTGGGCGTAACATCCGGTCACCACCACGGTGGCGTCGGGATGTTCCTTTGTAAGACGTCGGATCAACTGCCGCCCTTTCTTGTCGGCCATTTCTGTGACAGAACATGTGTTGATGACGATCAGGTCTGGGTTTTCCCCCTCTTCGGCACGCAGTATGCCGCGGTCGGCGAGCATCTTGCCGATCGTAGAGGTCTCCGAGAAGTTGAGTTTGCATCCAAGCGTGTGGTATGCGGCTTTCAGGATGGTTTTGTCTTCGCTCATATATCAGAAGAACGCAAAATTAGCTGTTAGAGAAACGCAAAATTAGCGAAAAATCGCCGTAAAAATGAAAAAATCGCTATAAACTATTGACAAAGGGGGGTCTTATTTATTAACTTTGCGCTCCAAAGGCAGCGAGCCGGCGCGCGGACGTGTCCGCCGTATGCCGGCCTTACCTGCCGCAAGCGACCTATGAAGACAAACAAAGAGGTAAAGATATCTTACTGGGCCCATCATCTCACCACCCTCATCAGCGTGACGCTGGTGCTGGTGCTTATGGGCATTATCTCCATGATATGGATCAGCGCCGACCGCGAGACGCGCCGTCTGCGCGAGCGTATCGAACTCAGCGTCATAATGCGCGACTCCGTTCCCGAAGAGACTGTCAGGACACTGGCCGGCGAGATCGGAAAGAGCGGCTACGCGCGCGATGTCAGGATTATAACCAAAGAGGAAGCCTTGAAAAACTGGGCTGCCGACACAGGAGAGGATCTGCAGGAGCTCTTCGGCGTCAATCCTCTCAGCGAGGAAATAACTTTCGGCGTAGTTGCCGATTATGCCTCGGCGTCGCGTATCGCCTCGATCAAGAGGAAACTCGAGGGCAATGCGGCGGTAGAGACTGTCTCCGCACCCGATGCGGCCATGATCGATTCGATGAACCGCAATATCTCGCGCATGACAGTGGTGCTTGGCGCGGTAGCCGGCATAATGCTTCTTATTTCGTTCGTGTTGATCAACAACACTGTTCACCTGACAATATATTCGCGACGCTTCACCATACACACCATGAAGCTCGTCGGCGCCACCCCCGGTTTCATACGCCGTCCGGTAATACTCGACAACATGCTTGCCGGTGCTCTTGCCGGTGTCGCATCATCGGCTTTTCTGGCTGCGGTTATGGCATTCTCAGCCGAAGCAGGTCTTCCCGACATAGCCTCTTATGTGGGCTGGGAAGCGTTTGGTATCGTATGCGCCGCCCTTGTGGTGGCCGGCATGCTTCTGTGCTGCATAGCATCATGGATAGCTGCCGGAATCTATCTGCGCAAGGATTACGACCAGCTTTTCAGATAAGCGTCGCCTCGCGTCAATGATCAAATCAGCTGATATAATATAGCCCCATATGACTGAATACGACAAAAAGAACGACAGCGCGCAGGATGCGCGCAGAGTCAGTCTTCCGTTCTGCAGGACCAACTTCCTGATGATGGGTGGCTGTGTGCTGCTCATAATAATCGGTTTCGCTCTGATGAGCGGCGGAGGCTCGCCGACAGACACTGAATTCAACCCCGAGATCTTCAGCACACGCCGCATCGTAGTGGGGCCGCTGCTGACATTCCTCGGTTTCCTGCTCATGGCATTCGCCATAATATGGACCCCGCGCAAAGGTAAAAAAGAGAAGAAATAAAAGTATGGAATGGATAGACGCCCTGATTCTGGGCATTATACAGGGACTTACCGAGTATCTGCCGGTGAGTTCGAGCGGACACCTTGAGATATTCAAGCAGATTCTGGGAGTCGATCTTCCCGATGACGAGAACCTTCAGTTCAGCATCATAGTCCATGCCGCCACCGTGCTGTCGACCATAGTCGTGCTGTGGCCGATGTTCTCACGTCTGTGCAAGAGTTTCTTCACGTTCAGACGCGGACGCGATTTCGATTATGTGTGCAAGATCCTGCTGTCGTGCATACCAGTCGGGATTGTTGGTGTTTTCTTCAAGCATCAGGTAGAGGAGATATTCGGCTCCGGACTTCTTGTTGTCGGCATCTGTCTGTGTGTTACGGCGGTACTGTTGCTTTTCGCATGGCTTACCGACCGTCGGGCCATGCTCGCCGTCAGAGGCGTGAAGCGGCAGGAAGGGCGCGACATCAGCTGGACCGACGCGTTTGTGATCGGTTGCGCGCAGGCGGTTGCAGTGCTTCCGGGACTCAGCCGCTCGGGCACGACTATAGCCACCGGCATCATGCTTGGCGACAAACGTTCGGAAGTCGCGTCGTTCTCCTTCCTTATGGTCATTCTCCCCATTCTCGGCGAGTGCCTGCTCGATGTCAAAGACATGATAGGAGAGGGCAATCCCGGAGGTGAGACCGGTCTCGGGGCACTCCTCATAGGGTTTGTCGCGGCATTTGTGGTGGGTTGTCTTGCCTGTCGATGGATGCTCGGCCTTGTCAGGAAGGGGAAACTCGTATGGTTTTCCATATATTGCGTCATAATGGGTGTGATCTGCATCCTCTGGCATTGACATATGGCCATGCTTCATGACTTCGTGAGGTAAATCAACGATAGAATCAACGATAGAAATCAACTGATGGACTTTATATCTGGAGAGATAATAGGAATCGACAAGCCGCTGGGCTGGACATCGTTTGACGCCGTGAAGCGTGTCCGCGGTGCCATACAGAGGCGTATGCGCGTCAGGAAATTCAAGGTCGGCCACGCCGGGACGCTCGATCCCCTCGCCACCGGAGTCCTTATAATATGCACCGGCCGTGCCACTCGCAAGATATCCGAGCTTCAGGATGGTCTGAAAGAATATGTGGCGGAGGTGACGCTCGGCGCGACCACTCCCAGTTTCGATCTTGAGACCGAGATCGACGCCACGTATCCTTGCGACCATATCACCGAGGAACTTATCGGCAGCGTGCTTCCGCGTTTCACCGGCAAAGTGATGCAGGTTCCCCCCATCTTTTCGGCAGTAAAGGTCGACGGCAAGCGTGCCTATTCATTCGCGCGCAAAGGCAAGGATGTGGAACTGAAACCCAAAGCACTCGAGATCCGCGAGATCGAGATACTGAAATTCGAGGCTCCTGTGCTGACCCTGAGGGTGCTGTGCTCGAAAGGCACATATATCCGTGCTCTCGCCCGCGATCTCGGCGAGGCTCTCGGCTCGGGAGCGCATCTCACCGGCCTGCGGCGCACGCGCGTAGGCGACATCACGATTGACCGCTGCTGGACACTCGACGAGGCACTCGCGCATATAGCTGAAGATGAAATAGTCTTTCCCGACAACGAGGCGGCAGATTCCGCCGGCCGGGTCGGTGAAACTGAACATACCTAACAAAACAGAATTAACAAAAAACGAAAATGAAACTGTCTCAGTTCAAATTCAAACTTCCTGAGGAACTGATCGCCCAGCATCCGTCGGAAAACCGCGACGAATGCCGTCTGATGGTGGTCAATGCGAAAACGGGCGAGATAAGCCATCACATTTTCAAGGAGATAATCGATTTTTTTGACGAAGGCGACGTGATGGTGTTCAACGACACCAAAGTCTTTCCCGCGCGTCTTTACGGCAACAAGGAGAAAACCGGAGCCTGCATAGAGGTCTTCCTGCTGCGCGAGCTCAATGCCGAGCACAAGCTCTGGGACGTACTTGTTGAGCCGGCTCGCAAGATCCGCATAGGCAACAAACTCTATTTCGGAGAAGACGAGTCGATGGTGGCCGAGGTGATAGACAACACCACCTCGCGCGGGCGCACTCTGCGGTTTCTTTACGACGGGCCGCACGATGAATTCAAAGAGGCTCTCTACGCCCTCGGCGAGACTCCGCTTCCGGAGTATATAACTCGCAAGGTTGTCGAGGATGACGCCGACCGCTACCAGTGCATTTACGCCGCAAGAGAAGGAGCCGTGATGGCTCCTGCCGCCGGTCTGCACTTCAGCCGCGAACTTATGAAGCGTCTTGAAATAAAGGGAGTGGAGCGAGGATTCCTGACTCTGCATTCCGGACGCGGCAACTACAAGGAAATCGATGTGGAGGATCTGACAAAGCACCGCATGGATTCTGAGGAGATGTTTGTCGAGGAACCGCTTGTAGAGATGGTCAACAAGGCCAAGGACGCCGACAGACACGTATGCGCCGTCGGCACGTCGGTGATGCGTGCTCTCGCGCAGGCCGTGTGCATGAACGGGCATCTGATGACATTCGAGGGCTGGACCAACAAATTCATCTTCCCTCCCTATGATTTCACAGTGGCTGACTGCATGGTCTCGAATTTCCATATGCCC
Organism: uncultured Muribaculaceae bacterium; assembly: GCA_947176745.1. Taxonomy (GTDB): domain Bacteria; phylum Bacteroidota; class Bacteroidia; order Bacteroidales; family Muribaculaceae; genus Lepagella. The sequence continues at coordinate 1,934 of CAMWRV010000025.1, read as the reverse complement.
TACAGCACGATGCTGATGATGGTGGCCGCGTTCGGAGGCTACGACGTGGTGATGAAGGCCTATGGAGCGGCAGTCAAGGAGAAATACAAGTTCGGAGCATACGGCGACGCAATGCTGATTATGAAGTGATACGGTTCTGTGCCAGGTTTCACTTTCTCAGCAGATTGGTTCGCACGGCTTCGGCACGCGCCTCATCGTCGGCGTAGTCGCGCTGAAGAATGTCGGGAAAGAAGAACAGTCTGAACACAAGAAACATCACTGCGAGCTTCACGAGTATGATGGCCCATAGCCATCGGCCCACAGTCATATTCCTGAATCCGTCGGCATATAGACGCCAGATTCTCGCGGCGATTCCCGGTTTTACGTCATTCATGGAGGCAAAACTAATAAAATAAGCGCAAGTTTACAAATGAAAACAGGCGTCTGCATCTTTTCTATTGATGCAGACGCCTCATTTTTACGGGTGAAAGATATTTGGGGTTGGTCATTTTGGCTCAAAAATGGCTGAAATATGTTGTAAAACATAAAAATTCGTCTAAAAGTTTTGCTGAATGTAAAAATGTGTTTAACTTTGCAAACGAAAATAAACACACTTTGACTAAAAACTAACTAATAATCACAAATCAGATCACGTTATGAAAAAATTTCTTACTCTTGCAGTAGTAGCAGTGGCATCTGTATTCGGTGCCAGCGCAGGTGACGGTTACGTCGGCGGTGCAATCGGCTTCATGCACAACGAGGGTTACAACTCTGCATTCGGAGTCCCCGCTACAACCAATGAATTCACTATCCTCCCCGAGATCGGTTACAACTTCAACAGCCAGTGGGCAATCGGTACAACCATCGGTTACGACTACACTCACTTCTGCGGCTGGGATACAGACGTACACATGTTTGAGTTCAACCCCTACGCTCGTTTCACATTCTTCCGTACAAGCAACAACCTCGTTCAGCTCTTCGTTGACGGCGGCGCAGGCATCGGTCTGGGCAGCGTAGACTACGGTGATGATGACAGCGACACAGCAGTAACCTGGAACGTAGGTTTCCGTCCCGGTGTCGCATTCAACTTCACTTCGAAGTTCTCAGTAGTGGCACACGTAGGTTTCCTTGGTTATCAGGGTGCCAACAACGCGGCGTACAACGCAGGCAACCCCCGCAAGGGCGGCATCTCGCTTGACACACGCGATCTCACACTCGGTTTCTACTACAACTTCTGATCACAGAATACCGACAAATACAGAGGCTGTGTCAAAATAGGCGCAGCCTCTTTTTTATAACCTGTTGAAAAACATAAAACAAAGCCCTGACTTTCACAAGCCGGGGCTTTGTCATGTCAGAAAGTTTTTGTAACTTAGTGACAAATAACAAATTAAATGTCTACAAAGTTACATACAAAATCTTACAATAACAACGATAGGCTGTTTTTTCTGCTGAATCCGAACGAGGATATAGCGGAAACCGACCCAGTTCGTGTTGTTGATGCCGTTGTAGAGAGTCTCGACCTCAAGGAGTTCAGAAAGCTGTACCGAGAGCGTGGCCGCTGCCCATACCATCCGAAGATGATGTTAAAGATCATTCTGTATGCCTACATGAACAACATTTACTCATGCAGGAAGATAGAGAGTCTGGTCCGGCGCGACATTCATTATATATGGCTGGCGGCACAGGAGCGTCCCGACTTCGTGACCATCAACCGGTTCCGCAACCGGGTGAAAAAAGAAATAAACAATATCTTCACACAGGTGGTGCTACTGTTGGCCGACCGCGGCTTCATCACGCTCGATGTGGAGTATATTGACGGGACAAAGATAGAATCCAAAGCCAACAAGTACACCTTTGTATGGCGTAAGACAGTTGAGAAGAACCGTGCAAAACTCCGGGAGAAAATACGTGTCCTTCTACAACAGATAGACGAGGTTATAGCACAGGACAAA
>CAMWRV010000024.1 GCA_947176745.1 uncultured Muribaculaceae bacterium | reverse complement strand
GCCAGTTTCGCGGCCGCAAGCATGTTCTCCTCAGGCTCACCCTCCATCGACTTGCGGAGTTTGTCGGTCAGACAGAGGTCGTCGTGGCATGACACGTAATTCACAATCATTTCAGGAGACGTGGCGTAGGGGAATTTCGAGTTGTTTCCCTTGCTGAAATCCACCTGCGGATGGTCGGTGGCGGCCACAATGCCGATCTTCACGGTCTCTTCGAGACCCGGCTTGCCGGTGGCGAATCCGCGGTCTGCCGCGTTGGTGTAGTGTCCTTTCACCGCGTCGCGCAGGTCATCTGAGAACACGGCTATGCCTGTCATCTTGCCGACATTCTCCTTAAGTGCCCGTCTTTCGGTCTGAAGGGGAGAGTCTCCGGCGGTCCAGCCCTCGCCGTAAACGAATATCGACGGATTTATCTTCTTAAGCTCAGCTGACACCTCGTTCATTGTCTCGGTGTCATGTATTGCCATCAGGTCGAACCGGAAACCGTCGATATGATATTCGTCAGCCCAGTATTTTGTGGAGTTGATTATGAAATCGCGCATCTGGCGGAGGTCTGAGGCAGTCTCGTTGCCGCAGCCCGATGCGTCGGAATAGCGTCCGTCATCCCAGTGGCGGTGGTAATATCCGGGAGCGGTAAGCTCGAAGTTGGAGGCATCGTTGTCGGCCGTGTGGTTGTAGACCACATCCATGATCACGCCGATTCCTGCGTCATGCAGGGCCTTGATCATCTCTTTCATCTCGCGGATTCGTGCAGCCGGATCGGAAGGGTTGGTCGAATAGCTTCCTTCGGGCGCGTTGTAGTTCAGAGGATCATAACCCCAGTTGTAGGTGTTGTCCTGCAGGTTGAGCTCGTCTACTGAATTGTAGTCGTATGAGGGGAGGATATGCACATGCGTCACGCCGAGTTCCTTAAGATGGTCTATTCCAGTCTTCATACCCTCGGGCGAGAGAGTGCCATGCTCGGTCAGAGCAAGAAATTTACCTTTGTTGGCAATGCCCGACGACGGATGCATCGACATGTCGCGGTGGTGCATCTCATAGACAATGACATCGGTGAAGTTCTTGACCTCCGGACCTTTGTCGGCGTCCCATCCGGCAGGATCGGTGCTGTCAAGGTCGATCACGGCGGCGCGTGCGCCGTTCACGCCGACGGCCTTCGCCCAGACGCCGGGCGTCTCGTCGAGCCATTTGGATCCGTCATTGATCTGGAAAGTATAGAATTTGCCGTAGAGCTGTTCCGGAACAGACGCGGTCCAGGTGCCGGTGGCCTGATCAGACTTCATCTGAAGTGTCTTGACGGCCGAGCCGGTGTGACCGTTCTCGTAGATGTTGACGCGGGCTTCCGACGCCTTCGGACTCCAGAGCCTGAAGTGTGTGCCCGAAGCGTCTACCGTCAGTTCGAGATCCTCTCCGTTGTAGACGGGCCAGTCGATGAATCTGGCGTCATATGCGCTGTTGGTCTGTGCGCTGACAGCCGCCGGCATTCCGCAAGTCAGCAGGGCAGATGCCATTATAAGTGATAATTTAGAATGAAACATTATGGTTTTACAGTTTATTTGATGAAGATTATTATTGACTAAAACCTTAAGGATGAAGACGCAGTGGGGCGTGGTGGTGTACTACCTGTCAGAGTCTGCGCAGCACACGGGGCACAAGATCCCGCTCGGTGTTGCCGAACCGGACACGGTATGACTGCGCGGCCGGATCGAACGACACTATCACCCCGCGGCCGAACACGCGGTGTTCGACCGCGGTGCCGGGCGACATCGGTGCTTCGCCACCTTCTCCGAGTTCGGCGTTGAGAAGTGTGACCATGTTGCGCGTGCCTTCGGTGAGCGAAGGGTCAGGATCGCCTTCCACTGTCAGCAGCACCTCCGGAATCTCGGTCAGAAACCTTGAAGGATACTTCAATGCGCCGTTGTCGTTGAGATACCCTTCCGATTCAGAGAGATAGAGCATGCCGCGGGCGCGTGTCACGGCCACATACATAAGCCTGCGTTCCTCCTCCTCGCCATCCTTGCGCCGCTCGCGTATCGACCGGTGGTTCGGGAAGACTCCCTCCGTCAGCCCGGTGATGAAGACCGTCGGAAATTCGAGTCCTTTTGACTGGTGGATGGTCATCAGCCTGATGCGGTCCTTGTCCGAGGCGTTGTCGGCGGTGGTGTAGAGCGCTATCTCCTGCAGATATGCCGACAGGGTGCGGTCGTCATCCTCGTCGTTCGACAGCTCGAATTCCTTCATCGAGTTGATTAGCTCGGCGATGTTCTCAAGGCGGTCCTCCCGCTCGTCCATGCGGTAAAGATCGGCCAGGCCGCTCTCTATAAGCACTTTGTCGGTAAGTTCGGAAACGGGCATCCGCTCCGAAAGCCCCCGCATCGAGTCGATCAGCGATATGAAGTCTCTTATCGGTTTACGGTTGAATTTAGGAGTGTCGGCCGCGAGTCTCAGTGCCCTCATAAGCGGGATCCCGTCTGTCTCTGCGAGTGACTTCAGTGCCGAAAGCGACGACTTGCCGAACTTTCGCGCCGGCAGATTTATGATCCGGGTGAATGCCATGTCGTCGGCATCAGATGCGATAAGCCGCAGATAGCAGATCACATCCTTTATCTCCTTGCGCTCGAAAAACCTCACGCCGCCCCACACACTGTATGGCAGCTTGCGCTTCAATAGCGTCTGCTCAAGTCCGCGCGAAAGAAACGAACTTCGGTAAAGAATCGCGAAATCGCGCGGTGAGTCGCCGTCGCGAAGTCCCTTCTCGATGGTGTCGGCTATGAATTCCGACTCCTCGCGCTCGGAGCGGCAGTGCCGGTAGAGGGCGCGCCGTTCGTTCAGACGCATTGTGTAAAGTTCCTTGGGAACGCGGTTGCGGTTGTTGGCTATTATGCTGTTGGCGATCTCAAGTATGTCGGGTGTCGACCGGTAGTTCTCGTTGAGAATTATGTCGGTATCGGCCTTGAAATCCACAAATATCTTTGGGTTAGCCCCGCGCCACTCATAAATGGCCTGGTCCGGGTCTCCGACCACGAAGAGGTTGCCGTGGCCCGAGGCGAGGATATTGAGGAGTTTCCAGTCGTCGGAAGAACAGTCCTGCACCTCGTCGACCATTATGTAGTTGAGCTTATCGGTCCAATAGTCGCGTGCGTCCTGAAAATGGTTTAGAATGTAGATGGTGAAATATATGAGGTCGTCGTAGTCGAGTGCGTAGTGTTTGAGCTGCAGTCTCATGTATCTCACCTGAGCGTCGGGACACTCCGGCGGACTCGCAGGGAGCAGATGGTGCTGTATGTATGCGTTGATATCGTTCCCTTTCAGCGCGGCCACCTGCTTGAGAAATCTCTCGGCGGTCAGCTTGCGGCGGTCAATGGCGAATTCCTCCATGGCCTGGCGGGCGAGCTGTTTGGCGTCCTCCTCGTCGATGACAGTGAAATTCTTCGGGTATCCGATGCGGAATATCTCGCGCCTCAGAAACTTGACGCAGAAACTATGGATCGTGCAGATGAAGTCATTGACACTGCCGCGATCCACCATCCGGGCGATACGGTTTTTCATCTCCTGCGCCGCCTTGTTGGTGAAAGTCAGGCAGAGAATGTTGCCGGCCGATATGCCGAGGTCGTTGACCAGAAAGGCATACCTGTGGGCCAGCACGCGCGTTTTGCCCGAGCCGGCTCCGGCCACGACGCGCACGCGTCCTTCCGATGCCTCCACGGCCTGCTTTTGGCGCGCATTGAGACGCACCGCACCTGCTGTAGCTTCTCGTTCAGCCATATGCGTCAGTATCTCCCGGCCTCAGGTGTGACAGGAATGCGAAAATAATAGCGTGCGCCGTCCTGATAACTGCTGTCGGGTATTATCTGGCAGTCAAGCAGCAGAGTGATCATGCGGCAGATGAATAGTCCCGCGCCCTTGCGGTGAAGCACCTTGCGTGCGGTCAGCAGATTGTCGAAAATCTGCGGATCTTCAGGGCCTGCCGCCGACACCCCTTTTGTGGTTATCACGAAGTCGATGTGGTCATCGCCTACGCGGCGGCAAGACAATGTGACCAGCGACTCAGGCGAATACTTCACAGCGGTGTCGTATATGTGCTTCATTATCACGCACAGACATTCCTCGTCAGAGGTGATGGCGAAATCATCTTCCACATGTTCGACCGACAGCGATCCCTCTCGTGCGTCCGACTCCCTGACCAGAGACTCCACTTTGCGCATCACGGAGTCTACAGATGTCTCATGAATGTATTTCTGCAGATCGGCATGCCCGGTGGCTGCTATGAACAGAAGGTCGTTTATGATGCTCTTGGTCATGAAGAGAGACAGCTGGTCCCACTTCACGCCGCGTCCTCTCATTCGCTCCTGCCAGCTTTCCGACACCTCGCCGTCGGCGAGCGGATCGGTCTGGCCGGCTGCGTCGTAATATATTGAATTTCTAAGACGTTCGCGCTCATGGCGGATATTGTCGACCACCTCGCCCATGCTGCTTGCGTTTCTCTTGAATCTCCCCCAGTGGTATAGCGAAATCACAAGAATCGCCAGAAGGATTATGAAAGCCACGGTCACGAAAGTCATGAGCCTGCGTGCCGACATTATCTCGTCGCTACGGTTCTCCAGCTCGAGTTCCGCGTTGCGGGTCCGGAGGTCCTGCACGTCATATTTTATCTGCAGTTCCCGGTATCTTTCAGAAGCCTTCAGCCTGTTCAGCTCCTCAAGAATCGTCGAATATTCCTCAAGGGCCTTGACTTTGGTGTCGTCGTCGCCTGTGTTTCCGGCGGCGTCTATCAGAAATTCAAGCACCTGCTTGCGCACAGGCAGAGAGTTCTCCTCGTCGAGCATGCGTTTCAGATATGGTATCGCCGCAGTGTAATCGCCGGCCGCCGTGTGATAATACGCGTAGAATCGCGGATGGCTGTCGATGTCGTTTCTGATGTCGATATTGTTTTCACGCAGTTTCATGCTTCGGGCGTAGAGATCCTCCAGTTCGCCGGGACGCAAGGCCTCGTAATTGCGCATCATGCGCCGGTAGCAGACATAACGGCTTATGTCGTAGTTTCTGTACAGGCGTCCCTTCTCGCGGTACTTCTGTTCGAGACCGTCGATGATCGTCAGCAGCTTGCGGTCAGCCTCGACCGATTTCTCTGCTTCTCCGGCATCGGCATAGACGTTGGCGGCTTCGGCGTAGACTATGTTGGGAATCGCGTAGAGCTTGAAATGCGATGAAGTGGCAAGTGCTGTCAGACGGTCGAGATATTCCTTGAGCATATCGCCCGAAGCGTCATTGCGCAGGTACTCGACCAGAGTGAAAAGATCAAGAAGCCGCTGGATGGCGCTTTTCGGTGTCTTGCTGTCTTCTTCCGAAAGTATGCGGATTATCTCGCTCTGACGGTCTGCTTCAGTTTTTGTTCTTGACGATAGACTGAGTCGCTTCATTCTCAGAAAAAGGTGCGTCTCCTTCTGCTCCTGCGACTCCGGTATCTGCGATACCTTCTTTTCGATCTCCGCAAGACTGTGGTCATCGCTGAAATAGGCCGTCATCTGGCGGCATATGTCAAGGCGTGTCGTATTGTCTCCGGTCCGTGTGGCGATCTCATATATCATGTCGCCGACCTGGCGCCCCTCGCTGCGCGGGAGCACGTCGAAAAGGTCATACAGTATGCATATGGAGTCTGTTGCCGACGCGGCCTGCGCGAGTTTTGTCTTGAGCATGGAGGCGGTCTCATGTTGGTAATCGGTCCGGACGACGCCTGAGACACCCACCGCCATCATGAGGGTCAGCACAAGTATAACGAAACTTCTTTTCATTGCATTTCAGATGTTTGGATGCTGTCTGCATCGCAGGTGCAGACACATTTGACAAAGTTAACCTTTTTTGCCGAATATAGCAAAGGAAAGTGAAAAAATCGTATCGGGCACGGATTTGTCTGTATGTGCGTATATACTTGACAGGACGTGATTTCGTTTAACGGTAAAAGACTTTCTATTATGCACCGATACAGATATGCCGTGGCTATAATCGCCGCGCTTCTTCTGTTTCTTCCGGCCCGTCTCAGTGCCGGAAGAAACAGGGATCCCTATATTCCCTCCATTCTGATAGTGGAAGACGACAGCGAGGCCGACGAACTTGAGCGGCAGGGTGTGATAATATGGCATCGCCGCGCCGACATGGCGCTCGCTCTTGTGCCTCGTGACCTGCAGGGACTGTCAAGGCTCAAAGGCCGGGGCGGCATGATGCGGGAACGGCGCGCGGTGCCGGCTCTCGACATCGCCAGAACATATTACGGGGCCGACATGATATCGGCCGGTACCGGTCTGCCCGGACCCTATACAGGCAATGGCGTTGTGGTCGGCTTTTGCGACTCCGGATTCGATCCCAACCATATAGCGTTCCGTGGCGCAGACGGCAGAAGCCGCGTGCGCCGGCTTGTATATTACGACGAACCCGCCGGAATACGTAAGGTGATGGATTCTCCCGAAGAGATTGCTGCCTGGACCACCGACAATGCCGACATGTTCCACGGCACACATGTGGCCAACATCATTGCAGGAGGCTACCGGGGCAATCCTTACTCCGGCATGGCTCCCGACGCAGAGATCGTCGCGGCCACATCGAAACTGTACGACGCGGGTATCCTGTCGGCGTGCGAGGATATTGTGGATTACGCGCGTTCGGTCGGCAAACCTGCCGTCATAAATCTGTCGCTCGGCAGCTACAACGGTCCGCACGACGGATCTTCGCTCTTCTGCCGCTATCTTGACCTGATAGGGGAGGAGGCCATAGTCTGCATCGCCGCCGGCAATGAGGCCGATGATTCCCATTCATACATCATGGATTTCAGCGAGGAGAGCCGGAGCTGGCGGGCGCGTCTGCATTCACGCGATGGGTCGCAGTTCAGCATGTACGGCATGACCGACGTCTGGAGCCGCGACAGCCGTCCGGTCGGTGTCCGGGTGCTCGTCTACGATCTCTCTAACGGATCATGTGTCTACGAGTCTCCTGCCGTCTCTGGACCCGCAGAGGGAGAACTGACGCTGACGTCGGATTCCGATCAAGAGCTTGCCCGATTTATAGAGGGAGAGATCCGCGTGCACGGATACGTCAGCTCTCTCAACGGACGATGGGTGACGGAAGTGGAGTATGATTTTCGTTCGCCTGAGCCTGAACCGTCGTATGTAACTTACCCCCGCGCACGCTATGAACTCGGTCTTGAGTTCTTCGCCGACCCCGGCGTGCATATGGATGTCAACAGCGACGGGCAGTATTCGCTCCTGCGGGTCTGGCCCGGATATGAGTATCCCGGAAACGATATGTCGGTCAGCGACATAGCCACCGGTTACAATGTGGTCTGTGTCGGAATGTACAACAACCGTTCTTCCGTGCCGGTGTGGAGCGGCGGCGAGCGTCAGGTGAACGCCGACCCGCTTACGGTCAATGTCGGTTCCGGCTACGGGACTCTTACTGATGGCCGTGTGCTTCCTCACACAGTCGCGCCGGGAGGGTTTATCGTGTCGGCAAGCAATTCATATTACCCTGTGGCTCACCCCGAGCGCATGCCGATCATCAACGCCGTAGCCGAGGTGGACGGACGAAAATATTACTGGGACACCGATGCCGGAACCTCGATGTCTACGCCGTTCGTGGCCGGAACTCTTGCCGCGTGGCTTGAGGCTGACCCGACGCTGACTGCGGGGCGTGTGCTCGATATTCTTGAAGCCACAAATACAAGAGATTATCCAGACGCGGGGAATCCGCGACACGGTCAGGGATGGTTCCGTCCTTATGACGGCCTGCTTGAGGCTCTTGCCGGAACGGGTGTGTCGGCCGGTGCCGCCGATGCGGCGTTGCCCGCTATTCTGATTTCCGGAGACTCGGCTCTGATCATGAATCCTTCGTCCGACACGATGACCGTATCCGTTTATTCTTCCGCCGGCTCCGAGGTGATGAAGGTTCAGGTCTCCGGCCCGTCGGGGCGCGTCGATCTGTCGGGATTTTCACGAGGTGTCTATGTCATGACGGCCGTCAGGCAGTCGGGTCATCCTGTGGTGAGCAAATTCATGCGGTGAATCGGCGGTCGGAGAGTATCAGATACTCAGGCATTCCGGATAACGGGCCTTGAAGTCTGCGTACATTCGCCGGGTCTCTTCTCTGAATCTCTCCGCTGCCTCTCCGTCGGAAAGGATAGGGCGGTGGTTCATCCGCTTTGCTATCGCCCGGCCTTCCTTTATGAATAGTCGGCCGCCGTCGTCAAGGCAAGACTGCGTGAAGATCTCCCATATGTAATCAACCGCCGTCTCCGACGGATGTACCAGATCCGCGGCGTAGAATCTGTAGTCGCGAAGATCGTCGTTGACAATCTCATATGCCGGAAAGTAATGACAGAAGTCGAGGTCTGAGCACAGACTGTCGATGGCAAGCAGCAGCGTCGCTTTCGACAGATTGTTCTCATGAAGGCCGTCGCGCACATGTCTGACCGGACTGACCGTGAACATCATTCTCATGTCGGGGTATCGTTCGTGCATCCGTCGGGCAAGAGTTTTCCACACGCCCGTGATCTCCTCTGCCGCGACGCGGCGGCGTGTGAACATAGCCGAAGGCTGCTTGTGGCAGTTGGCCACAATCCCGCAGGTAGCTGAGCTATTGTCCATACTGCCGTTATTGCGGAGCCAATAGCAGTAGGCAGTGCCGAATGTGATGGCAATCGTCGGATTAATGGACAGACATTCTCTCGCCGACCTGAGGGCTGCCATGAATTTATCAATAATCTCCCCGCGGCTGAGCGACGAGAACGATGAGTCGAAAAGCCATGAATGCCATATGCCTCTTGATTCGAAAAGCGACTCGGAGAAACGTGACTCGGCGTCGGCATCGAAAAGCATAAGCTCAAGCACACGGGCTATCGAAAGGGGGTTGAACAGCACTCCGAGCGGGTTGCGGGCGTCCCAGAGCGACTCTCTCATGCGTCTGCCCATATTGTCGGCAAAGCAGGATCCGGTCAGTATCAGCGGTTTTTCAGGTCTGAACACGATCTCTCCCTTGCCATAGGCTATTTCTGTCCTGAATTTCATGTCGGCAAAAGTAACGAATAATCTCCAATATGGCAAACGTAAGGCAAACGCCCGCAGCCCGGTGTTGTCTGCCAATGGTTAAAAATAGGCATTGCATGGTTCGGAAAATAGAACTAATTTTGCAGTATCAAACCGGCACGGGCTGCCTTTCTGCAAGTTGTGCCGGAATCAGAACGTTAACCAATACTTTTAAGTCATGAAGAAAATAGCATCTATGGTTCTCGGCCTTATTGCCGGAACAGTCTCAGTGTTCGGGGCATCCTCACACGGAGGCGTGACTAACGTCGAACCTCCTTTCTGGTGGACCGGCATGGCCAACGATACCCTTCAGATCATGGTGACGGGTCCCGACATCGCTTCGGCAGATTTCTCGATCGATTACGCCGGTGTGACTCTCGACCGTCAGATCGCCCTCGATTCCAAAAACTACAAGTTTCTTTACCTTACCGTCGCTCCGGACACCAAACCCGGAAAAATCGACATACGCTACCGGCTCGACGGCAAGAAATCATCTTTCCCTTATGAACTGAAGGCCCGTGACCGCGCGGCTTCCGAATACAAGGGTTTCGATGCCGGCGACGTGCTCTATCTCCTTATGCCCGACAGGTTTGCAAAGGGTCTTGACGACAAGGATATCGACATGTCGGCTCTCGACTATCCCGTCGGCGCCGACCGCAATAATCCCAATGGCCGTCATGGCGGCGACATGCGGGGCATACGCAACCATCTTGACTATATCGACTCGCTCGGCGTGACGGCGATATGGGTCTGCCCGGTGCTCGAAAACGACATGCCCGGCGGCAGCTATCACGGCTACGCCACTACCGACTACTACAACATCGATCCACGTTTCGGCTCCAACCGTGAGTGGAACGATCTTATAGCCGAAGCCCATAAGAAAGGGCTCAAAGTGGTGATGGACATGATCTTCAACCATTCGGGCTCAAACCATCCGTGGATGAAGGATGCTCCCTCCAAAGACTGGTACAACCACCCTGAGGCCGACGAGATGACAAACTACCGTCTCACCACCGTCCACGATCCGTACGTGTCTGATTATGACCTCGACCACACAGTCAACGCCTGGTTCGTGCCCTCCATGCCCGATCTCAACCAGCGCAACCCTCATCTGATGAAATATCTGACGCAGAACTCCATCTGGTGGATCGAGTCGTCGAAGATCGACGGCATACGCATGGACACATACCCCTATGCCGACATGAAGGGCATGGCGCAGTGGGCGGCCGACGTTCTCCGCGAATACCCTGCCTTCAACATCGTCGGCGAGTGCTGGTATGCCAACGAGGCGGGTTCGGCCTTCTGGCAGAGCGGCAACAAACTCAATCCGGTCGATACTCACCTGCCGAGTGTCATGGACTTTTTCTATATCCTCAACGGACGTAAGGCTTTCTCTGAAGACACCAATCCGTGGGGTGGTCTCAATGCAGTCTACGATCACCTCGCCAACGACTTTCTTTTCCCCGATCCGCAGAAGATACTTACCTTCCTCGACAATCACGACACCGACCGCTTTCTTGCCGGGATGCCCGATTCTCTCGATGTCTGGAAGCAGGCTGTGGCTTTCCTGCTGACATCTCGCGGCATACCGCAGCTCTATTACGGCACCGAGCTGCTCATGAACGGTTCGAAAGAGGGTAGCGACGGCTATGTGCGTCGCGACATGCCGGGCGGTTTCCCCGGCGACACCACCGACGCCTTCACCCGCGAGGGGAGAACCGATATTCAGAACGAGGCTTGGGATTATCTCTCGCGCATTCTGAACTGGCGCAGAGGCGAGGCCCGCGACGTGATGGCACGCGGTTCGCTCAAGCATTTCATGCCCCAGAACGGCCTCTATGTCTATCGCCGCAAGCTCGGCGACAAGGAGGTGACCGTCATCCTCAACGGCCGCGACATGCCTCTTGAGGTCACGATGGAGCGTACACTCGAAATAATGCCTTACGGCACGGTACTCCGCAACATCCTGACCGATTCGGATGTTACCATTTCAGAGAAGATGACTTTCGCGCCCCGCGAGGTCATGATTCTCCAGAACTGGTGACACGATTCCGATGACTGAAGAGAAAAGACGTGAAATATTAAAAAGAAATGTCCGCAGGTTCGGGCGCGGCGTGCGTCGCGCCCGGATCGGTTATCTGCGTTGGCAGAACGTGCATATCCCCGAAAGTGTGGTGTTGATTCTGATCGCTCTCGTCATCGGGGTTTCCACCGGCATGGCGGCTGCCGCGCTCAAGCAACTTGTCAGACTCCTCAACCGTCTGGTTCTGACGGGAGTCCGTATAGGTCAGCCTGATTTCAGGCTGCTGCTGTGGCCGCTCGCCGGTATTTTTCTGACGGGCATATACCAGCGTTATGTGGTGCGGGGAACCGTGGCGCGCGGAACCCGCATAATCCGTCAGGATCTTGACGCGGGGCGTTACCGTCTCAGTCCGTTTACAGTCTTCAATCCGGTTCTCGGCTGTTCTGTGACAATAGGCACAGGTTCGACCGGAGGCACCGAGGGGCCGACCGCTCTGAGCGGTGCGGCGATCGGCAGTGTCGTCGGACGTTTTTTCGGACTTTCGCGTGCATGGCTCAGACTGCTTGTCGGCATAGGGGCAGGCGCCGGAATCGCCGCCATATTCAAGTCGCCCGTCGGTGGGGTGCTGTTCACTCTCGAGGTGTTGCAGATGGAAATGACCACACTCCCTGTGCTGGCGCTTATAATTGCCTGCCTGCTCGCCTCTTCCACCGCTTATCTTCTGAGCGACTTCACATTCGACATTTTTTTCGACCGCACGTTGCCGTTCGATCCCCACATGCTCGGATGGGTGTCGTTGCTCGGTGTGTTCTGTGGTCTCTACAGTGTTTACTACACCTATACCAAAAGCCGCGCGATCCGGTTCTTCACCTCGATAAGAGATCCCTGGCTCGCCTCTGCTGTGACCGGCGGGGCTATGTCGGTCTGTGTCTTTATGTTTCCGTTGCTGTTCGGCGAGGGTTTCGATGTCATTACCGCGCTTGTTAACGGTGTCGACATCTCTTTTACCGAGACGTGGGTACTGGCCGGACACTCCGGATTCTTCTGGATGATCGCAGGCATTCTCGCTGTGATGCTTCTCAAGGGGGCGCTTGTGGCCGCCTCATATTGCGGAGGCGGTGTGGCGGGTGATTTTGTGCCGACGTTCTTTGCCGGCGCGCTGACCGGTTATCTCTTCGCGATACTTTGCGATGCGGCGTTCGGCACTCATCTGCCGGCCTGGTTTTTCGCCCTGACCGGAATGGGTGCGGTCATGGCCGGCACACTGCACGCGCCTCTGATGTCGATATTCATTCTTTGCGAGACAACCGATACATTCGGATATATTTTCCCATATCTGATCGCAGTTGCGATATCTTATGCCACGGTCAAGTTGATTACCCCCGGTTCGTGGTATGGCGAGACCGGTCATGACGACCTGATGGCTCTCATATCAAGCCGTAAGACTCCGTCGCTGCGTGCGGATGCAGTGGGTCGGGCTGATGCGGTGACGCCGCGCTCACGAAGAATCAGAACCTCAGGTAAAACGCCACCGGATCGAAAATGACGGTGTAGGGCGTACCTCCCCGTTTCGGCGCATCGCTTTTCTCGTAATAGAATGATTTCTGTTTGTCCCAGCTCTCAAGGTCAGCCTTGCGTGTCTCGCCGGGAGGAATGTCGCACACGAGTCTGACGAACCGCTTGTGAAGCTGGCGGCCGTCAGTGGTCAGATATTCCACATACATCGTTATGCCGGTCATGGTCCGGTCAGTGTTGTTGGTTATGAAAAACGATTCCTTCGTGCTCGTACGCGTCTTGTCATAGCCCGAGAAAGCGATCTGCGACAGCGTGTATCCGTTGTTGCAGTCCGTGCATTGCGAGGCTACCATGAAGCTCCCCTTTGCCATCTCCTGTTCTTCGGCGGCGGTTTCGGTCTGCTTTCCTGTATCGAGCCTGTAGCCTTTCTTGCGTGCGTCTGCAGATTGCGGCGTAAGCAGTGAGGCGGCGAGAATGATCGCTGCAAGTGAGTTGCTTTTCATAGATAATCGGGTTGTCTGCGGGTTGCGGAGGGATATATTCTGACCATTCCCTGGGGAAGAGCGTCAAGCGGATTCTTGACCGAGATCCTGACAGCCCGCCAGAAAGAGGGGAGAAACCACCGCGACGCCAGCGAGAATTTCATCTTGCGTCCCTGCACGAGAAGAGCGTCGTTTTTCTCGTCGAGCACTGCGAGGCATTTCCCCGGGTTGCCGGCTATCCCTCTCAGTTTTGTCCGGTAGAGAGTCATTTCGAATTTAGTGGGGTCAGGCGATGTCTGCATATGTCCGATCTCCTCTCCGGGTGTGAGCCGTGTGTCGGGAGATTCCACAACGGTTATCACATATTGCGCGGTGCTGCCTGTCTGTTTCCTGATGAGCACGCGGGTCTCGTCTTCCGGAAACTCCCATATCCCTTCCACACGGTGAGTCATCGTGCTGTCGCACCAGTCGCGTGCGGCTCCCATGTCGGTGATATCGTATGCGCTGACTGTAAGTGCATGCGCGGCGAGCAGCAAGGTCAGGATCGGCAGTACTCTCATATCTGTTTATTTTGTCGAGAACGTATATGATATGCCGACGCTCAGTATCTCTTTGAGCATCAGTTTGCGCCACTGTCGTGATATGCCTGAGTCCGCCGACGTGTCGTAGCGCAGATGTGCGTAGATCTGCGTGGAGAACACTCGCGAGAACTGGAAGTTCAGTGTGTTTTCCCAGTCGGTCTGAAGCATTCTGTAGTCGCTGAATATGAAGAGACGGGTCGTGTAAGTGGTGTTTCCCCACAGCTGGGCGTAGAAGTTGAGTTCGGCGTTGCTACCGACCTCGTTCACCCATTTGCGGTCCTGGAGTATTCCGAACTGCGCGTGATCTACCTTCGGGTCGATGCATGTCTTGAAGTTGTAAGACACCGGAGAGATCGACGCCGAAAATTTCAGGGTCTTCTTCGCGTTCTCTTTCGAATACGTCATACCGAGACCGAGGTTCAGCTCTCCGGGCGAAAGAAACGATGCGGTGCGCGTCATCGAGTTGGCCGGGTAGCTGTTCATGAACTGGGTCTTGAACTGTGCGAGAAATGAGTAGTACCAGTTGTTGACAGCCTTGTAGCCGGTCTTCAGATTGTACTGGAACAGATCCTGCGATACCGAGTACTTGTGGCACTCGTCGTCGGGCGTCGAGTTTATGGCCAGTTTGTACGACACGGTGCTCTGGAAAATCAGTTTGGGATAATACACCGGATTCAGTTGCACGTCCCAGAGGAAGTTGCCGAGAAACGCCAGATAGCTGTTGCCGCCCTGATACCAGTTGCCCGACACGTAGGCCTGCGAGAGCTGCAGACCGATGTTGAATGTGTGTAGCCAGTTGATGCGCTCGCGGTCAGTGGGCACGGGCACGGCTCCGGTCCCGATCGGGGCCGGAAGATCCTGTCTCTTCAGAAATCCTCTGAAGCTCTGGTCCTCTTTGGGGAGTCGCGGGGGTACAGGCAGATCCCAGTATGCGTATTCGATCAGTTCCGGATGCTCGATCATCATCGAGTAGACAAAGTCTTCCTGAAAGTCATATGCGTCGCGGGTGCTGCTCAGCCAGTCGGGAGTGGCTGTTCCGAATGCCACGGGCAGATCCTCTCTGTCGGGAATCACAGGCTTCTCTTCGGCAGGCAGGTATCCTGCCCACAGTAGTGAGTCGAGAAACGACGAAATATCGTCGGCGACAGTATCGGCCGGAGCAAGCTCGCGCCACGACCGGTCGATGGTGCGCTGATCGGGAAATTCGACATCGAAGCTGTGGCGGGGCATGTATCTGTAGCCGAGGAAGACTCTTGGCGCGAGCGATTTGTTGATCGCTGTGCGGTATATGGGGCCGCTCAGATCGGGGCGCAGCGCCGGAGTAGTCTCCGGCTGCGGAAGTTCATAACCGGTTTCTGCGGGTTCTTCGCCGGTAAGATCCGGCAGAACGAGTTGCGGGTCGGGAGTGACGGCGGAAAAGGCTTCCGGCGTCATAAACAGAAGTGCGGCGGGAATCAGTAATCTCTTCATTGCTGGTTCTCTTGGTCGCGCGCTGGCGTGCGGAGAGCCGGAGCGCGGTCAGGTTGAAATCTGTAGTCAGGTTAGTAGTCAGGTTGTCGGGAGGTTTGTCAGTTCTTTCCGCCCTCTGGCGCGGGGCGTTCCGACCCATCGAGTATCCGGTCGTATTCGTCGGAGTTGATCACCCGCAGGGCTTCCCGGTATATCGGGTCATATCTGTTGTAGACCTTGAAGTAGGTTGCCTGGTCATACAGGTCGCGTCCGATCAGCGCCTTCAGGTTCATGCGGAAAAGAGGTTCGCTCTGTCTGGCCTGTTCCTCGTTGAACTCCACGCCCTCTTTCGTCGCCATTGCGTAGAGGCTGTCGAGCATGGCGGGCGTTATCTCGAATCCGTTCACGAACTCGGTGTCGGTCTTGTATTTCTTCTTCAGTTCCTTCCGGTTGTCGTCGACAAACTTGATGGTGAACTGGTTGATGGCTCCCTTTGCCACGACGTCGCGGTAGTATTTCGTGAAATCGGCGGTGTCGAGCGGCACGAACACATCGGGCGATATGCCGCCCCCTCCGTATATGGCGCGTCCTGACCGCAGGGTGTTGACCCTGAGTGAATCTACATATTTTATCGAGTCTGCGTGCATCAGCTCTCCGCTGTTGAGACGGTCGATTATGTCGTGGCGGTAGCCCTCGCTGTCTCCGTTGGTGTATGGTTTCTGTATGTCTCGCCCGGTAGGCGTGTAGTAATGGGCTACGGTCAGCCGCATCATGGAGCCGTCGGGGAAGGGGAAAGGCCGCTGCACGAGTCCTTTGCCGAACGTGCGCCGGCCCACGATCACGCCGCGGTCCCAGTCCTGCACCGCGCCGGCTGTGATCTCCGATGCCGACGCGCTGTACTGGTTGGCCATCACCACGAGGCGTCCGTCGCCCAGCAGAGGCTTGCCCGAACTCGGCCGCGCCGTGTAATCGTAGCGTGGCGACGTGCGCCCCTCGGTGTAGACTGCCATCCGGCCCGGTTCAAGGAGCTCGCCGAGGATCTCGACTGCCGCGTTCAGATAGCCTCCGCCGTTGTCGGAGAGATCGAGAATCAGTTGCTCCATCCCTTGTTTGCGCAGGTCTTTTACGGCAGTGGAGAATTCTTTCGGTGTCTCGGCGGCAAAACGGTTGATGCGTATATAGCCTGTGCGCGGGTCGGCCATGTAGGCGGCGTCGACGCTGTATATAGGTATGTCGGCGCGGGTGATCCTGAAGTCGATGGTGTCGTTTGCGCCGGCGTTGCGGCGGAGCACCTTGACATCGACAGTCGTGCCTTTCGGACCGCGAAGACGCTTCATTATGGCGGAGTTCTTCATGCTGACGCCGGCAATGGCGGTGTCGTTGACTGCGATTATGCGGTCGCCTGCAAGAATGCCTACACGTTCCGACGGGCCTCCCGACACGGTCTGGATCACGTACAGGGTGTCCTTGTTCATGTTGAACGTTATGCCGATGCCGCTGAAGTTGCCGGCAAGCGGCTCGTTGAGCTCGCGGGTCTCCTCGGCTGTAGAATACTGCGAGTGGGGATCAAGCTCTTCAAGCATGCTTCTTATGGCGGTCTCGACGAGTTTGTTTTCGTTGACCGTGTCGACATAATAGTCGGCCACTATGAGTTCGGCCATACGCAGCTTCTGGTCAAGCGGAAGCACGTTCTTCTGTGCGAGGAGTCCTGTTGAGAGCAGGATTCCGGCGCCAAGTATCGTATAAAACAGTTTTCTCATTTCAGTCGGTTTGATTGTTGGTTGATCGCGCGCCTGCTCTCAGACATTGTCAGGCCCGGTTTTCTCCGGCGGAAGAAACTCCGATGTGTCGTAGCCGTGCGAGGCAAGTTCGCGGACCATGCTCGACGACACGAAAGCCAGTTCCGGCAGCGCGGGCATGAGCAGGGTCTCGATGCCCGATATGCGCAGGTTGACTTCAGCGAGATTGCGCTCATATTCGTAGTCCGTCACGCTTCTGACGCCGCGCACCATGAAGTCTGCGCCGCACAGGCGGGCGAATTCTGTTGTCAGTCCGGCATATGAAGCCACTTCCACGCGCGGGTCGTCGGCAAATATCCGTTTGATCCCCGCGACGATCCGAGTCGTGTCGCCGCTCTCCTTGTCAGGATTATAACCGACGGCTATGACGAGCCGGTCGCATATCGCGAGCGTGCGGTCGGCTATCGATTTGTGGCCGACGGTGAACGGACGGAACGAGCCGGGGTAGAGCGCGGTCTTAGATCTGGGAGTCATCTTCGATAACAAGATTGTTGATGATGAAGTTCTGGCGTTCCATCGTGTTCTTGCCCATGTAGAACTCCAGAAGCGATTCGGGGGAGTCTTCCTTGCGGAGTCTGACGCGGTCGAGACGCATGTCGGGACCGATGAATTCGGCAAACTCGGCGTCGTTGATCTCTCCGAGTCCCTTGAATCGGGTGATCTCGGCGTTTGCTCCGAATCTTGCTATCGCCGCCTCGCGCTCTTCGTCGTTGTAGCAGTAGTAGGTGTCTTTCTCCTGCTCTTCCCCTTCGGCTGCCGTTTTCTTACGGCGCTTCGACTTGCTGCGGCGCACCGCGTTGCGGTCTCTGACGCGGAATAGCGGAGTCTGGAGAATGTGTACGTGTCCCTTTTTCACCAGATCGGGGAAGAACATCAGGAAGAACGTTATGACAAGCAGACGGATGTGCATGCCGTCGACATCGGCGTCGGTCGCGATGATCACCTTGTTGTAGCGAAGTCCCTCTATGCCGTCCTGGATGTTGAGGGCGGCCTGAAGCAGGTTGAACTCGTCGTTCTTGTAGACCACCTCCTGGGTCATGCCGAACGAGTTGAGCGGTTTTCCCCTCAGAGAGAACACCGCCTGGGTCTCGGCGTTGCGCACCTTGGTGATCGTTCCCGAGGCGGAGTCACCCTCGGTGATAAATATGGCTGTATCCTCGCGAGGATCTTCCATTATGTCGCCATCCTTGTTCTTCTTGAGTTTGATTGCGTCGTTGTAGTGTATGCGGCAGTCGCGCAGCTTGCGGTTGTGCAGACTGACCTTCTTGGCTTTCTCTCTCGCCAGTTTGGCCACGCCGGCCATCGACTTGCGCTCCTTCTCCGACTGCGATATCTTGCGGAGCATCGCCTCGGCCACGTCGGGATTGCGGTGAAGGTAGTCGTCGAGTTCCTTCTTTATGAAGTCTCCGATAAACTTGTTGACGGTCAGTGTGCTGTTGGGCGCCACCTCCTTGCTTCCGAGCTTGGTCTTGGTCTGCGATTCGAACACGGGTTCCTGTATCCTGACGCTTACCGCCGCCACCATGCCGTTGCGTATGTCGGAAAACTCGTAGCCTTTGCCCGAGAATTCCTTGATGGTGCGGCTCACATGCTCGCGGAATGCCGTGAGGTGAGTGCCACCCTGGGTGGTGTGCTGGCCGTTGACAAATGAATAGTATTCCTCGCCGTTCTGGTCGGTGTGCGTGAGCACAACCTCGATGTCGTCTCCCTTCAGATGTATGATCGGATAGAGCGGCGATGCCGTCATGTTGTCTTTCAGCAGGTCGAGCAGACCGTGGCGCGACAGGTATTTCTTGCCGTTGAGGAAGATCTGCAGACCGGTGTTGAGGTAGGTGTAGTGCTCGACCATCGTCTCGACCGTCTCGGCGTTGAACCTGAAGTTCTGAAACAGGGTGTTGTCTGGCAGAAAGCGCACGAACGTTCCGTTTGCCTCTGTCGTGTCGGTCTGCGGAGACTCGGAGACGAGTTCTCCCTTTTCGAACTCCACAGTCACTTTCTTGCCGTCGCGGACCGATGTCACCGTGCAGTAGTCCGACAGGGCGTTGACCGCCTTGAGACCCACGCCGTTGAGACCGACCGATTTCTTGAAGTTCTTGTCGTCAAATTTGCCGCCGGTGTTGATCTCGGAAGCCACGTTGCGCACTTTGCCCAGAGGAATGCCGCGTCCGTAGTCGCGCACTGTCACTTCTCCCTTGTCGTCGAGCGTCACGTCGATGCGAGAACCCACGCCCATGTTGAACTCGTCGATCGAGTTGTCTACAACCTCCTTGATCAGTATGTAGATGCCGTCTTCGGCGTGCGAGCCGTCGCCGAGCTTGCCGATATACATGCCCGGGCGCCGCCTTATGTGTTCGTTCCAGCTAAGGGTCTGGATGGCGTCGTCGGTGTATGTACCCGCGGATGATGCTGTGGCCGGTGACTCCGGCGCGGTTTCGGCCGGCATGTCGTTTTCTGTCTCTGTGATGTTGTCAAAAAGATCTTCGCTCATATGGGGTGTCAAGATATCCTGGTTTTAGGCTTCGGAACTGAATGCATGGCCTGCGTGTCATGCAATTTGCAAATTTAGTGAAATTTTGTGATAAATTTTGTTAAAAGAAAATATTTAATCCTCTTCCGACGTCTATATTTTAAGAGAATCCAGATAAAGGAATCTACTGATTGAGTTATGGAACAGTTTGATATCAGTCGTCCGCGTGCCGTCGGCGAAGTCCGAAGAGATCTTGTGCGCCGGCTTTCTCCTCAGTATGGCGAGGGGGAGGCGCGTGCCATGACCGGACTGATATTCCATGCCCTCAAGGGGTGGAATTCGACCGATCTCGTCATCAACTCTGATAAGGATATCTCTCCTTTTGTTCTTGAGAAGATGGCCGGAATTCTCGGCAGACTTCACGAGGGGGAGCCGCTTCAGTATATTCTCGGCGAGGCGCGTTTCTATGGCATGGATCTCGCCGTCTCGCCGGCGGTGCTTATCCCACGGCCCGAGACGGAAGAACTTGTGGATATGATCGTGAAGGAGAATGCCGGCTCCGATCTGCGGGTACTTGATGTCGGCACGGGTTCGGGTGCGATAGCGATCGCTCTGTCGCGCAATCTGCGGTTTTCCTTTGTGACGGCGATCGACATTTCTGCCGACGCGCTCGCCGTGGCGCGTGCCAACGCCACTGCACTGCATGCCCGGATCACGTTTCTTCACGAAGATGTGTTTCGCTATGAGCCCGCTCCCTGCTCCTTTGATATCATTGTCAGCAATCCTCCTTATGTGGCTGAGAGCGAAAAGAAGGATATGGATCGCAATGTGCTTGCTTATGAGCCGGCCGGCGCGCTGTTTGTGAGTGATGCAGCTCCGCTCGTATATTACAGTCGGATCTCGGCCATCGCCTCCGTGGCTCTTGTGCCGGGAGGCAGGATATATTTTGAGATAAATCCCCTTTTCGCCGATGGAGTCGCCGAAATTCTTCGAGCCGACGGTTTTGAGGATGTCAGGCTTGTCGATGATATTTCAAGGCGCGCCCGGTTTGCCGTAGGGCGCCGTCGGTGTGACGAATCGGTGTAACAAATTATATTTATGGCATATGCAAAGACAAAACCTCTGACGCGTGATGAGGCTGTGCTCCGCATGGCAGGGCTTTGCGCGCGCTCCGAGCAATGTGCGTCCGAGATCGCCCGCAAACTGCGTGCCAAGGGTCTTTCGTCGGCCGAGATCGCTTCGGTCGTCGATGAACTCAGAGAAAGAAACTTTATTGACGAGGCGCGATATGCCCGCAGTTTCGCACGCGACAAGGTGCGCTTCTCGGCCTGGGGCCGGCGCAAGATTCGTATGCATCTCCTGTCGCGTCGCATTCCGGAATCTCTTGTCGCCGAGGCTCTTGATGCTATCGATGGCGAGGATTATGCTTCGGCCGTTGCCCGCGCCGCCCGTCCAAAAGCGGCGTCGCTCGATCTGTCGCTTTATGACGACAGACTCAGACTCTACAGGTATCTTCTTCTGCGCGGGTTCGAGTCGGATGTGGCGAAGGATGAGGTCAGGAGGCTGATGACGCAATGAGTGTCCTGTCAGCTTTGGGTGATGCCCTCTTCCCGCGAGTGTGCCACGTCTGCGGGGTCTCTGTCAGCGGTGACAGCCGCTATGTGTGCCCGTCATGTCTTGCAGGGCTGCCGCGCACCGGTTATCACCGCCTCCCCGACAATGCGATGGAGCAGCGTTTTCTTGGCCTTTTTCCGTTCCGTCAGGCTTCGGGGCATTTCTTCTATTCGCGCGACTCCGGTCTCGCCCTGCTGATGCATGATCTGAAATACCGCCGTTTCCGTGGCCTGGCCCGTCATCTCGGTCGCATCGTGGCCACCGAACTTCTCACCACCGGGTTTCTGACCGGAATCGACATCATAGTGCCGGTGCCCATGCACTTTATGAAGCGGGCGTCGCGCGGCTACAATCAGGCCGAGGAGATCGCCCGTGGCATAGGTGGCGTCGCAGGCATAGATGTTGTGTGCGGTCTGCGCGCTGTCCGTCCGCACCGCACGCAGACTTCGCTCTCGCTTGCACGGCGCCGGGAGAACACCTCCGGTCTGTTTGCGGTCAGACGTCCGCGCCACCTCGCCGGCAAGGAGATTCTGATTGTCGACGACGTGTGCACCACCGGCTCCACACTCACGTCGGCGGCCGAGGCGCTGCTTGACGCGGCACCCGACGCAAGGATATCGCTCCTCACGCTCGGAGTGACATTCTGACACGCTTAAAAAATGTAAAAAAATACTCCGTCTGCACAACAAACGGCGTTTTATATTTGCATTTTTATGGCAGAAGGTGTAAATTTGCAGTTTGTTAGGTAACGAGGGCTGCGCCCTGCCGCTACCGCTGTGCCGGTCAGAGGCGCATATAAACCTGTTAACTGATCTAAATTTTCCAGATATGAAAAAACCGGATCGCATTCTCGCTGAGAAACTTCTTGAGATAAGCGCGGTGAAACTTCAGCCCGAACTTCCTTTCGTGTGGGGCAGCGGCTGGAATTCTCCGATATATAACGACAACCGCAGGATTCTCTCTTATCCCGACGTACGCAATTTCGTAAAGGTGGAGATGGCAAAGACAATTCTTGAGTCTTATTCCACAGCCGATGTGGTTGCCGCCGTGTCGACTGCGGCCATCCCGTTCGGCACTCTCGTGGCCGACACGCTCGGAGTCCCGTTCGTTTATGTGCGTTCCACTCCGAAGGATCACGGCCTTGAGAATCTCATCGAGGGTGATCTCAAGATGGGGCAGAGGGTTGTGATGGTAGAGGATATCGTTGCCACCGGCGGCGGTTCGCTCAAGGCAGCCGAGACCATCCGCCTTGCCGGCTGCGAGGTAGAAGGTGTGGTCTGCGTGTTCAACTACGAGTTCCCCTCCACTCTCAAGCGTCTGCGCGACGCCGACATCAACACCGAGTCTCTCTGTTCGTACGATGTCATGGTCGAGACTGCCATTGACACTCTTTACATACAGCAGGGTGACGAGAAAACTCTAAAGGAGTGGAGAAAGGATCCGGCCAACTGGGTGCCCGGAGAATGAGGCGTGTGCGGGTGTCGTGTGATAACCGCAATGTGTATTCTTATAATTTGAATATTTACTTACATCATGGCTACATACAAGAGCGCGACAGTGGGGCTGTCATATCCCGCTGACACCGTTTTCGGAAAACTTTCAAATCTCGAAGGACTCGGGTCCATGCTCCGCGATGTCCCGGCTGACCAGGTTCCTGCCGACCAGCTCGCCATGCTTGAGCAGGTCAAGGTGACTCCCGATACAATCAGCTTCCCGGCCGGACCGGCGGGTGACATAACACTCAGACTCGCGGAGACTGTCTCTCCGACGCTTATCCGCATGGAGGGCTACGGCACTCCTGTGCCGATGTCGCTGGCGCTTCATATCACTCCTCTCACTCCCGAAACGTGCGAGTGTCTCGTTCAGATAGACATTCAGATCCCTGCCATGCTGAAGCCCATGGTCAGCGGCCCCCTTCAGAAAATGGCCGACCAGTTCGCTCAGATGCTCCGTCAGGTGCCAATGGCTTGACAATGACGCGGATCCTGCGTTGCATATTCCTTGTCGCTTCTGTCGTGCCGCTGCTTGCGGCATGCAATACAGTCGATGACGACCGCATCCCTGCGATGCCGGTCAGTATCAACCTTTCCACTCCCGACCTCTGGACCACGTATGGTGTGGCCGGCTATGGCGACTATCGCCTTTTCATACGCGAACTCGGCGAGCCGCGCAATTTTGCATATACGGCAGCCACGGCCACAGGTTACGGCGGTGTGCTGCTGATATCGGGAGTAAATCCGTTCACTCTTGAGGCTGCCGTGCCGCTTGCTTATGATCTTTCATGTCCTGTCGAGCGTAAACCCGATATCCGTGTGCGAATCCAGTCCGACGGCATGCTCCCGTTCGCGGTGTGTCCGGAATGCGGCTCGCGATACGATGTCGTGGAGCGTGCCGGATCTCCTGTGGAAGGACAGGCTCTTTCCCAGAAACTCGGTCTCTCGCGCTACGAATGCCTTCTTTCGGCATATGGCGGTTATATGATTGTAAACCGTTGATGTGATGGATCTGATCGAAGGCATACTCTATATGATGTGGCGCGGACTCGCCATCGGCATCATAATCTCGGCTCCTATGGGACCGGTGGGTATCCTCTGTGTGCAGCGCACTCTTGAGAAAGGTCGTCACACCGGTTTCTTTACCGGGGTGGGCGCGGCTTTCTCCGATCTGTTCTATTGCCTCCTCACCGGGTTCGGCCTCTCTTTCATTGAGGAGTTTCTAAAGGCGAACCAGAATGTGATCCAGATCATAGGCAGCATTGTTCTTGTCGTGTTCGGTGTTTATCTGTTCAAATCCAATCCGGCGCGGACACTCAAAAAACCTGATGCGGCACGCTCTTCGCACCGTCGCGACATTCTTCAGGGTTTTCTTTTCACATTCTCCAATCCACTCATCATCTTTCTCATAATCGGACTTTTCGCGAGATTCAATTTTCTGCTGCCCGAAATATCTCTCCCTCATTATATCACCGGATTCGCATTCATCTTCATCGGGGCTCTTGTCTGGTGGTGGATAGTCTCTTATTTTGTCGATAAGGTGAGAAGTCACTTCAACCTCCGGTCCATGTGGCTGATCAATAAGATAATTGGTTGTGTCATAATGGTCTTTGCGCTTGTTGGCGTCATTACTGCCATAAGCGGCATGGCTTCCGCCGATACTCGCGAGCCTGTATATCTCAACCCCTCGCGCGGATTCGGAGCGTTTGACCCGTCGGGTGGGCGGGGAACACCGCTTGTCATCACCAACAGCACTTGCGACACACTTTCCCGGTTCCTCCCCCTCGACAGGGTGGAGGAATTCTCGTTTTCTTTCCGTGCCGCCAATCTTGCCAACAGGCAGGGTGTCGGAGGCCGCCATGCCTCGCGCCGCGGAGGCTCGGTCCGTGTCGCACACCCGTCTTGGGGTGTTGTGGTAGCCGGGAACGGGCATCTTTTGCGTTTTTCCGTTGTCACCCTCGATGACGCGACCGACGAACTCTTCCCGACACGCGTCAGGGTATCGGCATCTCTCGATGGAGCCGATATCGGCGAGACCTTTCTGACCGGAGGGCTTGATCTTTTTGACGGCGACAATTCTTTTCGTCTCAGCCGGCATGGAGGGGAGTATGTTTTTGCCTGCGGCAACCGGTCTTACTCTCCTCTGCTTAGCGTAGCGGCGCCGCTCCTGTCGCCCGACAGCATCGGTTTCTGTGTCAGTCCGGGAGCGACGCTCAGTGTCGGGTCCGCATCCCTGTCGGTGCTCACCGACAAGGAGGTGGCTGATTACGTGTCGGCTCTTTGTGCCGATGATACTCGCCGCTCCGGATATTTCGCACGCTCTTCCGATGCAATGGAAGGGGAGTGGCGGATATTCGACAGGATGTTCGACGATGATCAGCTCCGCACCGGCGGCGACTATCGACTCGCTATCGTGGCGGATGGGAGCGACTACCGCATAGTCTATCTGTCGGGTGCGGTGAAGACTCCGGGCAGATGGAAGCCGGGCATGACCAAGGGTTATCTGCGACGTTCCGGTTTCGGCGACGTTTACGACATGGAATGGATCGACCCCTCCGGCTCCTCTCTTCATGGGGAGATAAAGGCGCAGCTGTCGGCTCCCGGCATGCTTGATGTGACGTTTGTCGACCACGGCTCGACCATGCGCCTGAGAAAAATCAATAACTGAATTTACAAACGAAATACCTGCACACATGGACTGGCATCGCCTTATATGCGACAAGCGTCTCGGCATGGAGGAGTTTCATGACGACCGCCACCACACGCGATCCGATTTTCAGCGAGACTACGACAGGCTTATATTCTCCTCTCCGTTCAGGCGTCTGCAGAACAAGACACAGGTCTTCCCCTTGCCCGGGAGTATCTTCGTGCACAACCGTCTGACGCATTCTCTTGAGGTTTCGTCGGTGGGCCGCTCGCTCGGTCATGAAGTGGCGATCAGGCTTCGCGACCGATATCCTGATCAGGGGCTTGCATCGCGCTTCGACGATATCCGCGATATTGTGGCGGCTGCCTGTCTCTGTCACGATCTCGGTAATCCTCCGTTCGGCCACTCGGGTGAGAAAACCATAGGCACATTCTTCAGCGAGGGTCCCGGGCTGGCGCTGCGCGGCAGTTTCTCTGACCGCGAATGGTCGGATCTTGTCAATTTCGAGGGAAACGCCAACTCATTCCGTCTCCTCACCCATCAGTTCAAGGGGAGGCGTCACGGCGGCATGGCCATGACATATTCCACACTTGCGTCGGTGGTGAAATATCCTTACACGTCGGCGCACGCGGGCGAGAAGGGGAAGTTCGGTTTCTTTGTCAGCGAGGAGGAGATATACAGGCGAGTGGCCGGTCAGCTCGGCATTCCTGAACTCTCCCCCGGGCGTTTTGCCCGCCATCCTCTGGTCTATATAATGGAGGCCGCCGACGACATATGCTATCAGATCATGGATTTGGAGGACGCGCATAAACTCCGCATCCTTTCAACTTCTGAGGTAAAGGGGCTTTTCCTCGGTTTTTTCGAAGAGAAGCGGCGGGCGCGTATGGAGAAGGTAATGGCCACCCTGTCAGATCCCAACGAGCAGATAGCCTATCTCCGCTCCTCTGTGGTGGGAACATTGGTCGAGAACTGTGCCGAGGCGTTCATGGTGCATGAACAGGAGATGTTGTCCGGTTCTTTCGTCGGCACGCTGGCCGGGAGTCTGCCCGAACTTCTCCGCAATGCCTATGCCGAATGCTCGTCCACAGCCTGGAACCGCATTTACTGCGCCCCGATGGTGGTCGATATCGAGCTTGCCGGCAACCGCATCGTGTCTTTTCTCATGGAGACCCTTGTCGATGCCGTCTTGCATCCCGACCGTAATTATTCACGCCTGCTGCTCAATGTCATCCCCCAGCAGTATGACGTCAGGGCATCGCGCCCTTATGAGAGGATACAGAGTGTGCTCGACCACGTGTCGGGCATGACCGATGTCTACGCGCTCGATCTCTACCGCAAACTGAACGGACACAGTCTCCCCGCTGTTTGATAATAATAACCTGTTTGTCTATGAAAGCATTTGTAACAGTTCTGACAGTGCTGCTTGCATCACTGTTCGCCGCCGCTCAGGCGATAGCCCCCTCGGCAATGCCCAACGTGCAGATCGCCGACCGCCGCGAATATGTGTCGGATCCTGCCGGACTTCTCTCAGCCGGAGTCAGGGCCGAGGTCAACCGCCGACTTTATGAACTGCGGCAGAAGACGTCGGTAGAGGCGGTAGTGGCGATTCCCCCCTCGATCGGCGATATGGAACCACAGCAATGGTGTGAGGAACTCTTCACCGACTGGGGCATAGGCAAGTCTGACAAAGACAACGGGGTGCTCTTTATGATCTCGCCCGGATCTCGCTGCGCTTTCATTATGCCCGGATATGGAGTGGAGGGCGTACTGACCGATATCGCGTGTCGGCGCATTGTGGCTCAGACAGTGATTCCGGCCATGAAGGAAGATAATCTTGACGCTGCGGTGGATTCGGCTGTCAGTCTCATGGTGTCGGCACTCGAGGATCCGGCGGTGGCCGATGAACTCCGTTCGTCGGAGAGCGATAACTTCTCCGGTCTTACAGCCGGTATCGATGCTTCGGTCATATGGAGTTTCGTGCGTTTTGTGGCAGGACTGATGTTTCTGATCTCGCTCGGTCTGTTCATCCGTGACTGTGTCGGCGCAAGGCGTCACCGCTCCAATTATTCCAAGGCGGAGATGTGGAGGTCGCATCTCGCCCTCTATTTCTGGGTGGGAGTGCTCTCATTCGGCGCGGGACTCGTTTTCTTCCTTCTTGCCTTCTTTATCTACAGGCGATGGCGCACGCGTAAACTTAAATGTCCCGTCTGCGGCGCAGGCATGAAGCGTCTTCCTGAAGACAAAGACAATCTTCTGCTGTCAGATTCTCAGGATTTTGAAGAGAAACTACGCACGGTCGACTACGATGTGTGGGAATGCTCCCGCTGCGGCGCGGTCGAACGTTTCCCTTACAGGGCACGCCAGAAAAAGTATACCGAATGCCCCTCGTGCCACACCGTGGCAATGAGTCTTGAGAGCGACACGGTGGTGCGCCCCTCCACAGTGCGGACAGAAGGAGAAGGTGTAAAGATATATGAATGCCGGTTCTGTCATCACCGCGACAGGAGGCCATACCGCATTCCGCGTAAGGAAGACCCTTCGGCGGCGATAGCCGCAGCGGCTGTAATCGGTTCGGCTCTCGGCCGTGGTGGCCGTGGAGGTGGCGGCGGTGGTGGATTCGGAGGCGGATTCGGCGGCGGTGCCACCGGAGGCGGCGGAGCGGGAGGAAGCTGGTAGACCGCTCCGGTTCGGCAGCCTGTTATTGCAAAAAGTTCTTAACGTTTCAATAATAGGGAGAGTCCTTTCGTTAAGAATGTAATGAATTTCAGAACGGGAAATATCGGTTTAGCAAGAACAGCTGTCATATTCTGCATTGCGGTCGCTGCCGTGTTCGGCTCTTATATGCCTGACGCGCAGGCCCGCCCCAACGAGAAGATCATGAACCGCCCATATGCCGACCTGAAAAAATGGCATCTCGGGTTCTCGATCGGCATGTGCATGCAGGATCTGAAGTTCACCCACAACGGTTTTGTTACTCCCGAGGGCGAGCAGTGGTTTGCCGAGACTCCGGCATGGAGCCCCGGCATAAACGTGCAGGTGCTTGCCGACCTCCGGCTTCATCAGTATCTTAACCTCAGGTTCTCGCCGGGCATGTCGTTCAGTTTCAAGAATGTCGAGATGCGCGACTGGGTCAGCGGCGTCAGCCGCCGGCAGGACGTAAAGAGTGTCTATGTGCTTCTTCCGGTCGATCTGAAGATCTCGGGCGACCGTCTTCACAATAGCCGTCCCTACGTCACTGTCGGGGCAATGGGAGCCTTTGATGTCGGCAAGAAGCGGTCGGACTATCTGATGTTCAATACCGCCGACGCCTACCTCACCGTCGGGCTCGGATGCGACTTCTATCTCCCTTTTTTCAAGTTCAATCCCGAGATAAAATTCTGTTTCGGACTTTCCGACATATTACGGCACGACCGACCTGACCTCGACGACAATCCCGAGATGTACAAGATCACTCAGTCGCTGTCGAAGGTGAAGTCCAACATGTTCATGATAACTTTCTATTTCGAATGATCCGACACCGCATTATCCGACTCCCGCGCAGGGTGACGGCGGCTCTTGTCGCTTTCGTGGCACTTGTTGCCGCGGCCATTCCATCCCGGGCTCAGGGCGACGCGCAGTTCACTCAGTACTGGGCGGTGCCGACATATTACAATCCGGCGGCTACGGGAACGATTGATTTCATACGCATCCGTGGCGGAGCAAAGCTCCAGTGGCTCGGCATCGAGAACGCTCCCAAAAGTTTTCTCGGTTCGGCCGACATGCCCGTGAAACTTGGCAAGAAGCATCGTCTCGGCGTCGGAGTCCTCTTCAATCAGGAGTCGATCGGTCTTTACCGTAACCTCGGTGTCGGAGCCCAGATCAGCTATAAGTTCAAGTTCCTTAAAGGCACATGGAGCGTCGGCGTCCAGCCCGGTTATTACAACTCGAAGTTCAACGGCTCCGACATATACATTCCCGAAGGCGATGACTTCCATCAGCCCGACGATCCCGATCTGCCGTCGTCCGACGTGTCGGGCAACGCTTTCGACATATCGGCCGGAGTGCTCTATTCCCACAAGTATTTCTCGGTCGGAGTGTCGGTGCTCCATATCACCGAACCTACGCTGACGATGGACGACGAAGGCGGTTCTGATCAGGAGACGGTCGAGTTTCAGGCCGTGCTGCCGCGTCAGGCCTATTTTACCGCCGACGGCAATATTCCATTGCGCAACTCGTTATTTTCATTGCAACCCTCCCTGTTGGTACGCACCGATTTCAGCAACTTTTCCGCCGAGGCGACAATGAGGGCTACCTATAACCGATTTGTCTCATTCGGAGTTGGTTACAGATACAAGGAGGCGATAAGCGCGATGGTGGCCGTCGAATTCAAGAATTTCTTCCTCGGGTATGCCTACGACTATCCTCTGTCGGCCATAGCGAAAGCCTCCTCCGGCAGCCACGAGATTGTGGCCGGATACATGGTCAAACTCAATCTCGGCGAAAAAAACAAGAATAAACAACGTTCCATTCGAATAATGTAGCGACAATGATAAAGATGAAAAGATTCACGACGTCATATTCTGACAGGAGCCACACGTTCCGCACAGCGATGCTTTGCGGTCTGGCTGCCGCGATGCTCGCAGTTCTGTCATCATGTGCCGGAGCGCGCCGAAGCGGCGCGGGCGGCGAGGTGACGGGTGTCGGCGGCGCGTCGTTTGCCGAACCCGTGCCTTACGGCATGGTTCTCATAGACCGGGGCGCGATAGCCATGGGCCCCGCGGCCGATGACTCTGTGGCCGGTATCCGCAAGAACGCGCGCGGTGTGTCGATAGATTCCTTCTGGATGGACGAGACCGAGGTCACCAACTCCAAATACAAGCAGTTTGTCTTCTGGGTGCGCGACTCGATCATCCGCGAGCGGCTCGCCGACCCCGCTTTTGGCGGCAACGAGGCTTTCAAGATCGAAGAAGACAAGGAGGGAAATCCCATCAAGCCTTATCTCAACTGGAACAAGGCGATACCCTGGCGCAACCCCAACGAAGACGAGCAGCGGGCCATCGAGAGCGTCTACCGCACAAACCCCATCACCGGGCAGCGCGAACTTGACCCGACGCAGATGAACTACCGCTATGAGATCTACAACCACTCGGAGGCCGCCCGCCGGCGCAACCGCATCGACCCCGAGACAAGGGAATACAACACCGATCTCCCTGTACCGACCGATCTGCCCGTCATCTCGAAAGATACAGCTTATCTCACTGAGGAGGGTCGCATAGTCCGCGAGACTGTCACCCGTCCGCTCACAGGCGATTATGATTTTCTCAACACGTACATAGTCAACATCTATCCCGACACCACGGCCTGGATCAACGACTTCGAGAACGCCTATAACGAACCCTATACCCGCATGTATTTCTCACATGCCGGCTACAACGACTATCCTGTCGTCGGAGTCAGCTGGGAGCAGGCCAACGCGTTTGCCAACTGGCGTACCGATTATCTGCGCCGGGCGCTCGGCAAGGAGGGTGTCTACATCGAGCCTTACCGCCTGCCGACCGAGGCCGAGTGGGAATATGCGGCCCGTGCCGGAAACTCCGAAAGCGCATATCCCTGGGAGGAGACTCTTCCTATGGATGAACGCGGATGTTTCTACGCCAACTTCAAGCCCATGGAGGGAGACTTCGTGCGCGACGGACATGTCATAACATCGCAGGTGGGCACGTTCAAACCCAACGATTTCGGCCTTTACGACATGGCCGGCAATGTGTCGGAATGGACCTCGACGGCCTATACCGAGAGCATCGACCGCCTTACTTCCGATCTTAATCCGGAGTACAGGTATGACGCCGCAAAGGAAGATCCTTACAAGATGAAGCGCAAGATCGTGCGCGGAGGCAGCTGGAAAGACGCCGCCCGCAATATCCGCTCTGACATAAGGATGTGGGAGTATCAGAACGAGCAGCGCTCATATATCGGTTTCCGCTGCGTCCGCTCGCAGATCGGCTTCGCCCGCGGCACCAAGAAGAAAAACAAATAACATCTCTCTTTCAGAACAATAGCCCGGCCGGATGCATCTCATGTCTCCGCGCTCCGGCTCAAACACAGACAACCTCTCATGGTAAAGATTCGTAAATACGCCAACGGCATCGAACGCTTCCTTCACGGCGAGAAGGGCCAGCGTTTCTTCAACTTCGCATATTCCATCGGTGCAGCTATCGTGATCTGGGGCGCGCTCTTCAAGATCCTCCACCTCCCCGGCGGAAGCACGCTGCTCTGCATCGGCATGGGCACAGAGATCGCCATGTTTATTCTGACTGCATTCGACCGCCCGCCCAAGGAGTACGCGTGGGAGGATGTGTTCCCCGTGCTTGATTCGAAGAATCCTGAGGATCGCCCCGATTTCACCGGAGGCGGGGGAGGGCTGATCTGGGGCGCGCTCTTCAAGATCCTCCACCTCCCCGGCGGAAGCACGCTGCTCTGCATCGGCATGGGCACAGAGATCGCCATGTTTATTCTGACTGCATTCGACCGCCCGCCCAAGGAGTACGCGTGGGAGGATGTGTTCCCCGTGCTTGATTCGAAGAATCCTGAGGATCGCCCCGATTTCACCGGAGGCGGGGGAGGGCTGATCGTCAACGGCATGCCCGTGGCTGCCGACAGTATCCCCGAAGGTTTTGCAGACGGCCGGACCGGAGTGGCTGTGGCTGCCGGCATGGCAGGCCCTGCAGGAGTCATTGATCCCGCTTCACAGCTTGAGGCGGCTACGGATCTTGCCGACGCCTCGCGCGACTATCTGGAGCAGATGCAGGGCATAGCCGAGCAGATGAGCCGTCTCAACGAGACCACCGAGGCTCTCAACAATGTCACCCGCACATTGCTCGGTTCATATCAGGCCATAACCGAAAACTCCGAGACAGTCTCGGCCAATTCGCAGGGATATGTGGCGCAGATGGAGAATCTCAACCGCAATATAGCGGGTCTCAACACCATCTACGAGATTCAGCTCAAGAGCATCAGCTCGCAGCTTGAGTCGATCGACCGCGTCAACCGTGGTCTCAAGGATATCCGCGACATGTACGACAAAGCCGCCAATGAGTCTTCGCGCTACTGTGAGGAGACCGAGAAGATGGCCCGCTACATGAAGCAGCTCAATTCCGTCTACGAGAAGATGATCACCGCCATGACCATCAATATGGCGAACCCGATGATGGGAGGTGTGGCCGGCGCGGCGCAGGTGAATCCTTTCGACGAGTCGATCAATAACCAGAATTCATGACCGCTTTCCGGTCCGATAACCTAACAAGACAATTCAAAGACAATGGCCGGAGGAGGTAATAATGTCGCGCGCATGTCGCCGCGCCAGAGGATGATCAACCTTATGTATATCGTCCTCACGGCGATGCTCGCGCTCAATGTGTCGAGCGATGTGCTCAACGGTTTCAGTCAGGTGCAGGACGGAATACACCGCACCAATCTCAACATGTCGGCCCGCAACGAGGTGCAGTTTCGCTATCTTGAGGATATCTACGGACGCAATCCGGAGAAAGCCGGCGTGTGGTACGACCGTGGCGTCGAACTGCGCAAGCGTTCCGAAGCCCTCTACAACAAAATCGAGGAACTGAAGACCGCTATAGCAGTCGCTGCCGACGGCAAGGATGGCGACTACCATGATATAAAGAATAACGACGATCTCGAGGCAGCGTCGGTCACGATGCTTAACCCCGCTACAGCGCGCGGTCGCGCCTTGCGCGGCGATGTAGAGGCGTTCCGCGATTATGTTACAGGTCTTGTGGCCGATTCCGCCAAGAAAGTCTCTGTCGCCGAGATGCTCTCGACAAAGGTCGTAAACCGTCCCGGAGAGGTCGGTCCTACCGTGTGGGAGCAGAAAATGTTCGAGAATATGCCGGCGGTCGCGGCTGTGACCATGCTCACAAAGTTGCAGAACGATATCCGTCAGGCCGAGTCGGAGGCTCTGTCGAGTCTCATTACCAACGTCGACATAGGCGACGTGCGCGTTAACGAGCTTAACGCATACGTCATCCCGAACTCCAACATGATAATCCGCGGCGGAAAATACTCGGCCAATATCGTGCTGGCAGCCATCGACACCACGCAGCGGCCGGTCGTATATGTCAACGGCTCGCGCCTCAACAATGCCGACGGCCTCTATGAGTTCGTTCCCGGTTCGGTCGGAACCCACGATTATTCCGGATATATAGAGGTGGCACGTGGTGACGGATCGGTCGACAAGCGTCCTTTCAAATCTTCCTATACCGTCATCGAACCGATGGCCACCATCTCGCCGACGATGATGAATGTGCTCTACGCCGGAATCGAGAACCCGATAAGCATCTCTGTGCCCGGTGTGCCTATGAATGCCGTGTCGGCCACGATGACCAACGGTTCGCTTACGCGCAACGGCGACCTGTGGGTGGCGCATCCCGGTCAGGTGGGTTCGGAAGCCGTGATCTCCGTTACAGCGCAGATGGACGGACGCTCCATGAATGTCGGTTCGATGACTTTCCGTGTCCGCAAGCTGCCTGACCCGACAGTATATCTGCCGGTCAAGGATGGTTCCGGCAATACAGTGCATTACAAAGGATCGCCGAGAAGCATATCTAAGGCCGCGCTGATGAGTGCAGAAGGTCTCGGAGCTGCGATCGACGACGATATTCTCAATGTCAACTATTCGGTCGTCTCTTTCTCGACCGTGTTCTACGACCAGATGGGCAACGCCATTCCCGAGGTTTCCGACGGCAGCCGGTTCTCCGCACGCCAGAAGGAGCAGTTCAAGCGTCTCAAGGCCGGCAAGACTTTCTTTATCTCAGATGTCAGGGCAAAAGGCCCCGACGGCATAACACGCGACATACCGCCCATGCAGGTCAAACTTAATTAACCGGACTCAAAGCCCGTTCCACAAGCAGTTATGAAAATATATCGCAAAATACTCCTTTTCACAGCCGCGGCGGCATTCGCCGTTGCAGGCGTGGCTCAGGTCGAGAACGCCGGCGGTGTGCGCAAACGGTCGGACCGCGACAAGAAGAATGCCGAAAACAAGGCCGGTGCCGTAACCGACCGCATGCAGGGTTTCTTCACAACCCGCGAGCCGCACGACGCTGACCTCGCCTACATGCGCGAGATATACCGTCAGCTCGATCTGTCGAAGCCGGAGAACACCCCGCTCTATTACCCGGAGGATGTTATCGACGGTCAGAAGAATCTCTTCAGGCTGATTCTCGACCTCGTGGTCGACGGGTCCGTTCCCGCCTACGAGTATCTTGACGGACGCGAAGTCTTCTCCGACCAGTATAAGGTCAATGTAGCCGACATGCTCGACCGTTTCGGCATATACTATACGGCGGGCCGTGGCACGTCGGAGCGCAATCCGAAATATGTGATCGAGGAAGCCGATGTTCCGACCGGGCAGGTTCTCAACTATTATATTATAGAGAAGTGGGAATTCGACCGCCGCTCCAACCGCATGAAGACGCGTGTCGAGGCGATCTGCCCCGTGCTCAACCGTGCGAGCGATTTCGGCGGTGAGTCGAAATATCCGATGTTCTGGGTCCGCTACGACCAGTTGCGCCCATATCTCGCCTCACAATACGTTTTTCTTTCTGACGACAACAACCTGCCGCAGTATTCGATCGACGACTACTTCAACCTTGGCATGTACGACGGCGAGATCTACAAGACCCGCAACCTGCGAAATCTCTCGATGATGCAGATGTATCCCGATCCTGACGATCTCGCCCGCGCCCAGGACAGCATCGACAACCGGCTCCGAAGCTACGGCAAAGACATGTGGGTGCCGACGCGTGAGGAATACCTCGCCCAGAAGGAGCGCGAGGAGGCGATTGCCGCAGCTCTCGCGGCCGGCGACACCATCCCCGACCGTACGGTAGTAGAGGACAAAACAGTAACACAGACAAAAAAAGCGTCATCTCGCAAGTCCACACGCAAGCGTACCACCAAAAAACCGAAGGTATCTTCCGGTGGATCAGGGGGAAATACACCGAATTCGAGTGCCGAGAAGTCTGTAAGAAGACGCAAAAAGTGATACATTTCCTGCAATATTTATATCGTGAAAAACCATTTTGTCATGGCAAAATGGTTTTTTCTTTTCAGATTTTAACCATGCATTGCAAAGATTGCTCATTTCAAGCCGAAATGTGCAGATTGCAAAACAAATTTATTTGTTAAAATGTCCTCGAAAATTTGGATTATTTGTTATAAAATTTTAAATTTGCGATTACTAAAGAAATCTGTAGACTTTTTAACATTTGGATATCGGGTGTAAGATATGCCACAAGCACTTCCGGATCCATCGGTTTCAGAAGATTTCCGAGGTTGAATCAAAGAGACAAGGTATACAATTAATAACTTAACTAACAAATTAAGGTATGAGAAAACTCTTTTTAATCTTGATGACGCTTTGTGCGGTCAGTTGGAGCCTTATGGCCCAGAACCGGACATACAGCGGATCAGTAGTCGATGCGGCCAACAACGAGCCTCTTATCGGCGCAACAGTCATGCCGATCGGCGGTGGCCAGGGTGCCGCCACTGACATTGACGGTAACTTTACCATCAGCGTCCCGGCAAGCGTAAAGTCTGTCAAAGTGTCTTATGTAGGCTACAAGGAGCAGACTGTGGCTCTGCACGACAATATGACCGTGCGCCTGTCATCTTCTTCGACTAACCTTGATGACCTTGTGGTCGTGGCTTACGGTACTGCAAACAAAGAGTCTCTGACAGGTTCTGTGGCTGTTGTGGGCTCCAAGGATATCGACGAGCGTCCCGTGACATCGGTGACTACAGCCCTCGAGGGTAGTGCTCCCGGTGTAAGCGTCAACAGCTCTACCGGTTATCCCGGATCTTCTCCTACAATTCGTATCCGTGGTTTCAACTCGTTTACAAACAGTGCCCAGGGTCCTCTCTACGTAGTGGACGGTATTGTATACAACGGTGACATCGCAGATATCAACCCTGCTGACGTTGAGTCGATGTCTGTGCTTAAGGATGCCGCTTCTTGCGCTCTTTATGGTAGCCGCGGTGCCAACGGTGTTGTCATCATCACGACCAAGAAAGCCAAAGGCCAGGGCAGAATCGATGTCAACCTCCAGATGAACTGGGGTGCTTACGGACTTGCTCTTCCCCTCTACGACCGTCTTGACGCAAATCAGTGGATGGAGCAGTCTCTCCGCGGTTATGTAAGCGGTATCGCTTCTTCGACCGGAGTTTCATATGCCGATGCTCTTGCTTCCAATAAAGACAGATTTATCTCAGGCTACTGTAAGGATGTCAATATCTACGGTGTGCAGAATGCCGACGGAACATGGACTCCCGCTCTCAGTTCAGAGATCTTCGATGAAAACGGCATGATCAGATCCGGCGTAGGTATTCTCCCCGGCTATACTGACCTCGACTGGTGGGATGCTATCACAAGAACCGGTTTCCGCGAGGAGTATAATATCAATGCAGCCGGTTCGACCGACAAATTCGACATTTTCGCTTCTATGGGTTATCTCGATCAGAGCGGTTACGTGATTGAGACTGATTTCAAGCGTTATACCGGTCGCCTCAACACCAACTTCAATCCTGTATCTTACTTCCGTGCAGGTGTTAACCTTTCTGCAGCATATTCTAAGGGATCCACTGCCAATGTCTCTTCTTCGAGCCTCAATTCGGTAGTCAACCCGTTCCTTACCGAGTTCTATGCCCCCATCCAGCCCATATATGCTCATGATGAGGATGGTAATATAATCTACGAGGACGGTAATCCTGTCTACAGCACTACAGGCTTCAACAGCGCGACAGATCATCTTCTCTGGTCTACAAAGGCTAACAAGATCAGAAACGAGAGTCTCACAGTCGACGGTTCTCTCTATGGTACTGCCATTCTTCCCTACGACTTCGAGGTGACTGTTCGCGGAGGCATGTACCGTAACATGACTACATCGAAGAACTATTCTTCAAACCTTGTGGGTTCGCAGTACGGCATCGGTGCGCTCAGCGAAGAGTTCGACAAGACATGGAGCTACAACTTCTCTCAGATGCTTAACTGGAGTCATGACTACGGTCTGAACCATGTCGATGTTGTCCTCAACCACGAGAACAATATGATGGGCCTCGGATATTCATATATCAATGTCCAGGGTCAGAAGATCGACGGTGTATACGCTCTTGGTAACTTCAACGCCGAGGATGGTGCGATCGCGCTCGAGAGCGAGCAGGGCTATGCAACCGAGACTTACCTCGGACGTGCCCGTTACAACTATGACCAGAAATATTTCGGCGAGGTTTCTCTCAGCCGCGACGGTAGCTCGCAGTTTGCAAAAGACAAGCGTTGGGGTTGGTTCTGGTCGGTCGGCGCAAGCTGGATCATCAGCAAGGAGAAGTTCATGCAGAACCTCGACTGGGTCAACTACCTCAAACTCCGCGCAGCTTACGGTACGGTAGGTAACAACCAGGCATGTTCATATTACAACTACCTCACTCTCTACGACTGGTCTTACAACGGCAAGCTCATTCCTTCGCAGCTCGCAGCTCCCGATCTGAAGTGGGAGTCGACCAACACTCTCGACGTCGCTCTCGAAGGTTCTCTTTTCAATGACCGTTTCACTTTCAGCATCGGTTATTTCGACAAGAGAAACGCTGACCTGATCTACTCGCTCGCTCTTCCCTCTTCTGTCGGCAACCTCGATGCGTCGGGTTACAATCCTTCGATCCTTACCAACATCGGTGAGATGAAGAATACCGGTTGGGAGCTCCAGTTCGGCGTTGACATTATCAGAAACGCCAACGTGAAGTGGAATTTCAACTGTGACTTCTCTTTCATCAAGAACGAGATCGTGAAGCTTCCCTACGACATGGATATTCCCTCATCTGCTCTCTTCCAGGGTCAGAGCCGTTATGAGAACTACCGTTACGAATACGCAGGTGTAGATATGCTCACAGGTCGCTCGCTCTATAAGATGAATCCGGATTCTCCCGATTTCTATACTTACGAGCGCGGCGGTAACCGCACTTACAATCAGTCTCTTTGGGAATCGACCGTGGCATCTGCCAAAGCAGCAGGTTGCTATGTCGAGATCGACGGTGTGCCCTATACTTACAAGACCACATACGCCGGCCGTGTCCTCTGCGGCACCAAGCTCCCCACCGTATACGGCTCTTTCGGCACAAATGTTTCTTGGAAAGGTCTGAATCTCGGTCTTCTCTTCACCTACAGCCTCGGCGGCAAGGTGTTTGACTCGAACTACGCTACTCTGATGAGCATGAACACTCAGGCTCCCCAGGCTCTTCACAAGGATGTTCTCAATTCTTGGATCGAGGCTCCCGAAGGCATGACTGCCGACTCTGCTGACCGTCTCAACGCCAACGCCACTCCGTCGTTCAACTCGCAGTATGCTACCGACAACAACGACATCAACTCCTCTCGCTTCCTTACAAGCGGCAGCTATCTCACTCTGAAGAACATCAACCTTTCTTATGATCTTCCTTCAAAGTGGACTGACGCCATGAAGCTTAAAGGCATCAACGTTGGATTCCTCATGGAGAATGCGTTTATCGCGACTGCAAGAAAAGGTCTCAATCCCGAGGCTGCCATCGGTAGTGTGGTCGGATCGAACGGCGCTTACTACCAGCCCGCGAGAACATATACGTTCCAGCTCAGTGTAAGATTCTAAGTTTTACTTTAATCAACATTAAAAGATATGAATATCAAATCATTATATATAGGTCTCGCGGCTGTCGCTGCTGCCGGTGTCCTCACAGGATGCTCGAGCGACTATCTTGACGTGAAGCCTGTGACCGACATCAATGAAACCCAGCTTGAGGATCCGTCGGTTCTTGGCACCGCTCTCGCGGGTCTGTATGAGAGTATGAATACGCAGTACAGCGGTATCGACTTCAACCAGGACTGTGGTGAGGCCTACATCTCCTACCTCATGAACGACTGTATGGGTAACGACCTCGCTTCTGGTCTCTGGAACAACCCGGCCAATGCAGGTATGGTGGTGTGGCCCCGTATGAACAGTGCCACTGAGTTCCCGGCAAACTTCACCTGGTCGTATTATTACGGCCTTATCGGACAGGCCAACCGTATCATCGCGGCTCTTCCGGATGAGGATATCAACGAAATCGACAAGTCGACCCTTTTCTACGTGGCCTCGGCTCTGACTATGCGTGCGCACGCCTACACCAAGCTGCTCACCTATTTCGGCAACCGCTGGGAGGATTCTGACAACGGCAACGCATATTGCATCGTGCTCCGCACCGAGCCTACTAACGACGACATGCCTCTGGTAACCATGAACGAAGTGCTCGACTGCATTTATTCCGACTGCGAGACAGCTATCGAATATTTCGCCCTCTCAGGCATGTCGCGCAGCGCGAAATACGAGGTAGATGCTTCTGTAGCCAACGGCACCTGGGCGCGCGCCGCTCTTCTGAAGCATGACTGGCGCACTGCCGCCGACAAGGCTGAGGCTGCTATGGCCGGTTACACTGTAATGGGTGAGAAGGAACTCTTCGCAGGCTTCTTCTCTGACAACTCTGACCTCATGTGGTCGATGAATCCTTCTGAGGATGGTGTATACTACTGGTCGTGGGGCTCTCACTATGCCTGCAACGGTAACTACATCAACGCATGGGGCTTCGGCGCCGGCGCGATCAATATCGATCTCTACAATCAGCTCGATCAGAACGACCTCCGCAGAAAATTCTTCTGGATGCCCGACAAACTCGAGGCTCTCTCCACTCGCCAGAATCCCGGCAAGCTCACAGCAGCATCTTTCTGGGATGAAAAAATGGTCAATCCCGCTGCTTTCCTCAACATGACATTCACCAATGTGTATGTGAGAAACGGCAACAACAGCAACTATGGCATGGTCGATGCTGTGGTCAACTGGCTTTCTGACTATAAGAACAATGTCTTCACCGGTGATGCCTCGTCGATAACTTCTTCAGACGGCTTCTACAATTATTATTACGAGACCTCAAGCATCAAGAACTCTCAGAAGTCTGTCCGTCTCGCTAATGACGCGGCAGGTAACACGGTTTACGGTACTCCGGTCAACATGCCGTTCGGCGCACAGTGCAAATTCTGGGCAGTATCTCCTTATGGAAACGGCAGCTATCCCTGGATGCGCGCATCCGAGATGGCTCTGACACGTGCCGAAGCTCTTGCCGAGCTCGGTGATGCCAATGCCGCCAAAGTCTTCGAGGACTTCCAGAAGCTCCGTGTTCCCGGTTACGTATGCACATCTTCGGGTGACGCTCTCATCAACGAGATCCGTATCAGCCGCCGTGCCGAGCTTTGGGGCGAAGGCGACAACTTCACAAGCCTCAAACGCTGGAATCTCCGTCACGAGCACAGAGAGTGGGTTGCCGGCGACGTGAATTCAGGCAACTGGGCTCCCGGTGAGCAGCTTACAGAAGAAATGATGTCGCAGAAATACTCCAACGGATGGAGATTCGCAATCCCCGCTCGCGAGTATCAGTACAATTCAGCAGTCGACCTCTCGCTTCTTCCCACAATCAATTGATAAAAGTCTGATATAGAATATAAGAGAGCCGGTGCAAACCGGCTCTCTTTGTTTTTGAGAGTATCCGTCCGAAAAAAGCCGACTTGATTATAGATTTACAAGTCAGCATTAGCTTTTGTAGTTGCAGGGTAAGAGTTTGGAGAGCTCTGTCTCGTCCATG